>NZ_JAUBRK010000021.1:70638-114463 GCF_036701825.1 Microcoleus sp. MOSTC5
GGCTGATTAACATTTATGATGGATAATGATATGAATACTGTTTTTGACGATCGCACTCGCTGGCAATTTTGGATCGATCGCGGTGGCACTTTTACCGATATTGTCGCCCAGAGCCCCGACGGTAAGTTAGTTATTCACAAGCTGCTATCAGAAAACCCAGAACGCTACACAGACGCAGCAGTCCAAGGAATTCGCGAAATCTTGGGAATTGCTGCAGATGTTCCCATACCCGCTGCACAAATTGAAGCGATTAAAATGGGGACGACGGTAGCGACAAATGCTTTGCTGGAACGAAAGGGCGATCGCACAATTCTGTTAATTACTAAAGGTTTCCGCGATGCGCTGAGAATTGGCTATCAAAACCGCCCGAATATTTTCGCCCGCCACATTGTTTTGCCGGAGATGCTGTACGATCGAGTTATTGAAGTTGCAGAACGCTACAGCGCTCAAGGTGAGGAGTTAACTGCTGTCAATCCCGAATTTATCCCGTGTTTGCAGCAAGCATACGATGAGGGAATTCGCAGTTGTGCGATCGTATTCATGCACGGCTACCGCTACTCGGAACACGAAAAACAAGTTGCTAAAATAGCCAGAGAAATTGGCTTTACTCAAATTTCAATATCTCACGAAGTTAGCCCGCTGATGAAATTAGTTTCGCGGGGAGATACTGCGGTTGTCGATGCTTATTTATCTCCGATTTTACGTCGATACGTCGAACAAGTAATCAGTCAGTTAATCGAGGCAGATTCTGGGAACGAGGGATTATTAATGCCCAATGCCCAATTCCCAAGGCCCAATTCCCAATTCCCCAAATTAATGTTCATGCAATCGAATGGCGGCTTAGTGGACGCCGCACAATTTCAAGGAAAAAATAGTATTTTATCCGGGCCTGCTGGGGGAATTGTCGGTGCAGTTCAAACCAGCAAAAAGGCAGGTTTTGATAAAATTATTACCTTTGATATGGGCGGAACTTCCACAGATGTTGCCCATTTTAACGGCGAATACGAACGCGAATTTGAGACGGAAATTGCTGGGGTGAGATTGCGATCGCCCGTGATGGCCATTCACACTGTAGCAGCCGGCGGCGGTTCAATTGTCTTTTTTGACGGGGCTCGCTACCGCGTCGGGCCGGAGTCTGCAGGAGCCAATCCTGGGCCCGCTTGCTATCGCAAAGGCGGCCCCTTGACGGTGACTGATTGCAATGTGATGTTGGGGAAAATTCAACCGGATTTTTTCCCGAAAGTATTTGGATTGAATGCAGATTTGCCGATCGCCCCTGAGGTAGTAAAGCAAAAATTTGGGCAATTAGCGGAGGAAATTGGGGGCGAGAGGACGGCCGAAGAGGTGGCGGAGGGTTTTTTGGCGATCGCGGTGGAAAAGATGGCAAATGCTGTCAAAAAAATCTCGCTTCAGCGCGGTTACGATGTTTCGGAGTATACATTGTGCTGTTTCGGCGGTGCGGGCGGCCAACACGCTTGTGCGATCGCCGATGCTTTGGGGATGAAACGGGTATTTATTCACCCTTATGCGGGTGTGTTGTCGGCTTACGGTATGGGTTTGGCTGATGTGCGGGCTATTCGCGAAAGGGCGATCGAGCAACAATTAAATGCAGAATTATTACCGGGTTTGCATCATATTTTAGCCGAATTGGAGGCTGAGGGAAAGAGGGAATTGAACCGCAGAGGCGCAGAGAACACAGAGAATGAGTCAGAGGTTTTAGTTATTAGCAAGTTGCGCTTAAAGTATCAGGGAAGTGACTCGGTTTTGGCGGTCAATTTGGCTGACAATATTGAGGCGATGCAGGCTGAATTTGAAGCAGCACACCGACAGCGTTACAGTTTTATTATGCCAGAAAAACCGCTGATTGTGGAAGCTGTTTCGGTGGAAGTTGTAGAAAGAATGGATGTGCCGGAAGCATCCACAATTTCCCCCTCTGGTGGGACGCGCATCTTGCCTGTGCAACCAATTTCAACCGTGCAAATGTATGTTGCTGGCGGGTGGCGGGCAACGCCTGTTTATCAGAGAGACGATTTGCGATCGGGCGATTGCATAGAAGGCCCTGCTATGATTGTTGAAGCTACGGGAACTAATATCATAGAACCGGGCTGGGAAGCGGAAATTACCGAAAATAACGATCTAATTTTGAACCGCCGATGCACGCAGATGGACGCAGATAATATCCGCGTTCATTCGGGTTTATCTGCGGTTAAATCAGATCCGGTTTTGCTGGAAATTTTTAATAATTTGTTTCGGGCGATCGCGGAACAAATGGGCGTCACATTGCAAAACACAAGTTCCTCAGTCAACATCAAAGAACGTCTCGACTTTTCCTGTGCAATTTTCGACAAAAACGGGCAATTAGTTGCCAACGCGCCGCACATTCCCGTACATCTAGGCTCGATGAGCGAAAGCGTTGAAGCTTTAATTTTAGCACAAGGCAATGCGATTCAACCGGGCGATGTTTATGTTTCTAACAATCCCTACAACGGCGGCACTCACTTGCCAGATATCACCGTTATTACTCCAGTATTCGATCGTGATTCCTCCCTTCCTTTGTTTTATGTTGCCTCGCGGGGACACCACGCCGACATCGGCGGCATCACTCCCGGTTCCATGCCTCCTAACAGTACAACAGTAACCGAAGAAGGCGTATTGCTTGACAATTTTCTGTTAGTAAGCGAGGGCTATTTTCGAGAAAAAGAATTACTAGAAATTCTGACTGCGGGTAATTTCCCTGTTCGCAATTACGCTCAAAATATAGCCGATTTGCAAGCACAAATTGCTGCTAACAAGCGCGGCGCAGAAGAACTTCTCAAGATGGTAGAGCATTATGGATTAGAGACTGTGCAAGCTTATATGGGCTTTGTGCAAGACAATGCTGAGGAGTCGGTGCGCAGGGTAATTGATGTTTTGCAAGATGGCGAGTTTACTTATCCCATGGATAGTGGCGGACAAATTAAGGTAGCGATTACAATTGACAAATCTGCGCGCAGTGCAAAAATAGATTTTACTGGCACTTCTGCTCAACAATCCAACAATTTTAATGCTCCCGCTGCGGTGTGCAAAGCCGCTGTTTTATATGTTTTCCGGACGTTGGTAGATGACGATATTCCTCTAAATGCGGGCTGTTTGAAACCTCTCGAAATCATCAATCCCGAAGGCTGTATGCTGAATCCTCGCTATCCAGCGGCGGTAGTTGCCGGAAATGTGGAAACATCGCAGAATATTACCGATGCTTTGTATTGTGCTTTGGGAGTGATGGCGGCTTCTCAGGGAACTATGAATAATTTTACCTTTGGAAATCAGCGCTATCAATATTATGAAACTATTTGTGGCGGTTCGGGTGCGGGCGCAAGTTTTGATGGTACTGATGCGGTACAAACTCACATGACTAACTCGCGTTTAACCGATCCCGAAGTATTAGAATGGCGGTTCCCCGTGTTGTTAGAAAGTTTTGCAATTCGCGCTAATAGTGGCGGTAATGGATATCATCGCGGGGGGAATGGAGTTGTGCGACGAGTACGGTTTCGGCAGGCGATGACGGCGGGGATTTTATCGGGGAGAAGGGTTGTTTCTCCTTGCGGTTTGAATGGGGGGGAAGCGGGGAAAGTTGGGCGGAATTATGTTGAAAAGATTGATGGAAAAGTGGAGGATTTGGGGAGTACGGCGACTGTGGAAATGCAGCCTGGGGATGTGTTTGTGATTGAAACTCCTGGGGGTGGAGGATATGGTACTATTATGTAGTATCCGTAAAAGGAACTAGAGTGTAGAGGTAACAGTGATGGCTGACAGTTCTTTCTTTGATGAGTCCAGAGATAATTCTTTAGTGAAATCAGAAATAGTTGCTAAATACTTTTGGGCTTGGGCAAAGGTAATTATACCAAGAGCCAAGAAATGGAATAGTAACATTGCCTATATTGATTTGTTCTCTGGGCCCGGTCGCTATCAAGACGGTTCTAAGTCTACTCCACTACTTATATTGGAACGTGCTATTGCCGATCCAGATATGTCAGAAATGCTAGTAACACTGTTTAATGATAAAGACTCCAATAATACTCACTCTCTCCAACAGGCTATAGCAGCCATCCCCAACATAGGTAGATTACAACATGAACCAAAAGTTTTAAATAAGGAGGTTGGAGAAGAAATCGTCCAAGAAGTTCGGCAAATTAATAATGTTCCTACACTCTTTTTTATTGATCCTTGGGGTTACAAAGGCTTGTCACTTAGACTAATTGGTTCACTAATCATTAGTTGGGGATGCGATTGCATATTTTTCTTCAACTACAACCGGATTAATATGGGGTTGAATAATGCAGCAGTAGAGTCCCATATGAACGCCCTTTTTGGTAAAGAACGAGCAGATCATCTGAGAGAACAGCTTGAGTCGAAGCAACCAGACGAGCGAGAGTTAATAATTGTGGAAGCTATCTGTCAGGCATTGAAAGAAATAGGTGGTTCATATGTACTACCTTTTGGGTTCAAAAATGAGAGCGGCAATAGGACTAGCCATCACCTGATTTTTGTATCAAAGAATGTATTGGGTTATTCAATTATGAAAGGTGTCATGGCTGGAGAAAGCTCTAGTTTTAAACAAGGTGTTCCGTCTTTAGAGTACAATCCAGCGCCACCCAAGTATCCTTTGTTATATGAACTTTACCGACCTCTTGATGAGCTTGAAAATATGCTTATGGATGAATTTGCAGCTCAGACATTAACTAGAGTAGACATTTATAATCGCCATCACGTTGGCAAGCGCTACATTGAGAAAAACTACAGGGAGATTTTGCTTAAACTGGAGGCGGAGGGAAAAATTATCACCGATCCACCTGTTAATAAAAGAAGAAAAAATACACTGGCAGAGACGGTAAAAATCACATTTCCAGCAAAGCAGTAACACCTACGTTGTTGCTTTTTCGATTGGGTTCCAGTGTGTGCTGTTTGCACTTTGTTAAATGCCGATCCAACACATCGGGCATCTCATCCCAAATTTTCCCATCCAACAGTCTCCCAGCAGCTTTAGGTGTTCTACCTCCCCATTGCTTAAAGAAAAACGCGACTCCAGCATCCTGACATTGATCCCGAATACTTTGTGCCCATTCGGCTTGCATCGGACGGTGTTTTTGCCCCGACTCTCCCCCAACTATTACCCAGTGAATTCCTGTTAAATCAAGCTGTAACGGCCCTAAAAGTGGTTCGCAGGATAAAAAGCGTACCTTTGCATTGACTTGTCGCAAATGATCCACACGATGAACATAGTTTTGATTTTCAACAGACACCCCCATCCAAATATTATCCGACCACTCAAGTTGAGGAGCTAACTCTACTAAACGCTCATGTCGCTTCGTAAGAATTTGATAAATGTGGTGAGGAGTTTCACGCATTACATCAAAGACTTGTTTCAGAAATTCAAGAGAAACATCTTCATGGAACAAATCGCTCATTGAGTTAACAAAAATGCGACTCGGCTTTCGCCAACTCTTAGGTTCGTTCAAGCGCTTTGGGTATTCGGTTAAAGTAAACCCGTTAGGAAAATTAGTATGAAACCGTTTTGTTAATGCTTCAGCATAACAATGCGTACAACCGGGACTGACTTTATCGCAGCCAGTTGTTGGATTCCATGTGCGATCGCACCATTCGATACCAGTATTAATGCTAGACATACAATAACCTTACCATTGAAACAACTAATTATTTTTTTAGGTGCGCTGGATACCTAGAGTTTATATGTATTAATTTAGATTAATGCAGCATCACCAACAACTCTATTATATAATTAATTGACTTAAATATCAACAGTTTTTAAGTAGTTGCATCAAATGTAGATCGTAGTGTAGAATCGGGCTGCACCAGCATATATTACCAAAACCGTTACAGAACTATTGTGCAAACACCTAATTTTTCAGAACTCAACCATCCTGTGGTCAAATCCCTGTTCCATCACAGCGACCAGGAATTATTGACTCTGTTTCAAAACCATCCCGATCAGGGTCGCTTCTTCACGGCGATTTTTTGCCGCTACGCTCAAATTGTCCACTCCCTGATTCGCCATTCCGTGCGATCGCCCGTACAAGGAGATTTCCTATTTGCCCACACTTGGCTGCACATCTATCACGAGCTCCGAGGCCTCGATTTGCGCCGCGAACTCCAAGAGTCTGAGGGCGGAAATCTTAGTCTCCAAAACTGGCTGATTAATGTTACAGCTATCTGCATCAATCAAGCCGACTTGCCCCCTGTTGAGTCGATTCACTACTCTTTGCAATCTGCTCCGCCCCCCCTTTGGTGTTACGTCAAACAAGCTTTAGAATTGTTAGCGCCGCTGCCGCGTTTAGTAGTGTTGATGGCTCAGACTTTCCGCTGGAGCGAAACTCGAATTGCAGCTTATTTGCAAGCAGAAGGCGAAGCTATTTCGCCCGCTCAGGTAAAGGCTTTGCTGCAAAAAGGATATCAAACTTTAGAATCCGGTTTGCCGGAGGATATTCGGGCTATTTATCTCGATGAAAATCTCGATTATCAAGAAGAACTTGCTTAGAGATTGGATACAATCGCGCCGAGTTTGTGTAGTCTCGAAAACCCGGTAGTTGGAAAATATCGGGTTTTTTTAGCTATTATATAGAGGGAAGCTGCCCGCTGCGCACCCTAGATTTCGATGTTTTGTGAAAGTTGTAATAATCTAATTTGGTTAAATACAAAAAATCCAAATATAAGAGGTGGAAATGACAATTTATCAAGTTCGGTTGGTGAATGAGGCTCTCGCGCTCGATCGCACGATCGCAGTACCAGACGACCAGTATATCTTAGATATGGCAGAAGATGCCGGCATCCGCTTGCCGAATGGATGCAAGCAAGGAGAGTGTTCTGCTTGCGTTGTCAAACTGCTGAGCGGTGAAATCGACCAAAGCGAACAAAAGTTTTTGAAGCCGTCAGAATTGCAAGCTGGCTACGCTGTTACTTGTGTGGCTTACCCGCTTTCTGACTGCACTTTGTTAACGCATCAAGAACAAGTTTTGTATCAAACAGCTCTTTATTTTAAGTAATAAGTATGGAGCGATTCAAAGATACTCGTGAAACAATCTACTCATTCCAGGATGAATTTCTGGTGCGATGCCCTTGTTGTGATTCATGTGCGATCGTGCGTTGTATCGATCCTGATAAGGTCGATTCGTTTGCTCCTCGCAGATTTTCCTGTACAGCTTGTGGTTCCTCAAAAGATTGGTCTGAGAAGAAGATTGAAAGATGGTATACCGTGGATGACTACTTCCACTATCCTCTGTGGCTTCAAACTTCCTGTTGCGGTAAGACACTTTGGGCTTACAATCTTCGACATTTAGAATTTATTGAGGCGTTTGTTCGGGCAAAGCTGAGGGAACGAAAACCTCATGAACTTCATGGCTGGTCTAATAAGAGTCTGTTCTCTCGACTTCCAAAATGGATACAATCAGGTAAGAATCGAGAAGAAATTATCAAAGCGATCGCAAAGATACGTGAATCAGTTGTCACTCTTACCTAAGATTCGCCGCTGGAAATGGTTGTTCAACCAGATTTCGTGTCATGTAAGGTGCGTGACTCTCAAGAATTGAGCTGCCACTTGAGTGGTTAGAAAGTCACGCACCCTCATGAGTATAGATAAACCCGCCCTTATAAATTCAGCAATTGTACAATCCGCTGAAGCGGAATGTGCGCCCAATCCAAGCGGTAATTAAGTTCGTAGGCTAGCTCGCCAACCGCTTTTTCCAAAATGTAAGCATCCAGCAAAACTTGTAGTTCCGGTATAGATTTGGGCAAGAAATTTGCATCGGCTGCTGTTGCCAAATAGCTCTTAACAAAAGTGAGGCTGACCCAGCGGTGCCAAACATTCGCCCACTGCTGCATCTCCGGGAGATTTTCAGGGCGAATCATGCCGCTTTCTACTTCATTGCGCAGTGCCAAAGTAACAGCGTAACTCAAAGATTGCAGCATTCCCGCAACATCTCGCAGGGGCGACCTCTTCATCCGCCGCTCGCTTAAGGGTCGATTCCGTTCTCCTCCGAAATCAATAATTACGAAGTCTTTGCCTGTATAAAGAACTTGCCCGAAATGAAAGTCCCCGTGACAGCGAATTCTATCAGCCGTAATTCTCAAGTTCAAAATAGACTTGAAACGTTCCATGAGCAAATCTTCGCGGTTGAGGAGCTTTTGCGCCGATTTTTGTATGTCTGGCGGCAGTTTGGTCAGCCGTTTTTTAAGCTCCAGCAAAGTTCTTCCTGCGACATTTCTCATGTGTTGATAGATGGAACGCTGGTAAAAGGAGGTGAAGCTTTCTGGGGCAAAAGCGGGATTTTCTATGTCTGAAGCTAAAGCGAGGTGAAGTTCGGCTGTCCGCTGGCCTAAAAGTTCGGCTGATGCTAAGTAAGAGCCGATGAGTTCGCGAGCTAATGCCGGAATTTCTAGGGATAAATCCGCTACTAGCGAGTTTGGCTGCCGCTGCGTTAGTCCGATCAAAGCGCTCGGTAAATAATTTTCGGGGGAAATAGATAAATTTTCGCCGGAATGCTTTGCTTCTACTGTCATTACTTGCTCGAAATAGTCGCGCAGTGTGTCTAATGTATAAGACCAAGCGTCTACGCTGTCGGGGATTAATTTTTGTAGTATTCCGACTGTAATGACTTGTTTTCCTGGTGTTTGATATTCCAATGCTCCGGCAATTGGAGCGTAGTGTTGGATCGAGTTGCGATCGGTTAAAAAGCGTCCGATTTCTAATTCGGGGTTGATTCCTTCCTCGACTTTTCGCAATATTTTCAGGACGAAGCGGTCGCCGTAAGCTGCGGATGTATTGCTTTGTTCTTTTTTGAACAGGTGAGGTTCGAGGTGCGATAAATCTTGTTCCGATCTGAATTCACCGTCGGCAATTCCTACGAGTTGACCTGCAACACCTCTGTGAGTACGAGAATTGGCGATCGCCCCCAGCAGCGCGCTCAGAAAACCTTTGTCCCCAGCAGCATCAAATAGTACCCCGACTTCCTTGTTGGTTTCTGGGAAGTGCAGGCGCGCGATCGCCCGATCGTCCGCATCGCCTTTCATCTCTTCCCAACCTAAAGGCAAAACGTAAGTTTCCGGCATACCTTCAGTATAATTCAACAGCAAAAACAGAATGTAAACTTTAGATTCCTCCCCGGCACTATCTTTACATTCAACAGGCAAAATCTCACTTATTTCTAATGATTGAATTGTCCTGTCTGTACCGCTATACCAGCGATTTCGCCGCAAGTATTCCGGCAAAATATTTAGCAGCATATCGCTTAACTGACTTGTAGAAAAAGCAGTTTTCCAAGTACCTATGACTGCCAAACTCGGCAAGTCTGTGTGAAAACCGTGCAGCGAAAAATCTTCGTGTTTAGCAGTAAGAGTAAACCAGTAAAATGTGTGAGAACTCAAGCTCAAAAAGTAAGGCGAGTCGCCAACCGCCGGAAACTCAGTACGGCCGAAAATCTCCTCCGGAACAGCACCTTTAAAAGGCGAAAGGTCTAATTCTGCCGTCTGCACGAAGCGCGACAAATTAGCCACTACGAGGATGTGTTGGTCTTGATAAGTGCGCACAAAGGCTAAAACTTTGCGGTTTTCCGGGTACAGAAACTCGCAAGTTCCGCGGCCGAATGCTTGGAAGCGCTGCCGAATTGCAATTAGGCGTTTCATCCACCACCACAGAGAACTCGGATTCGCCCGCTGCGCGTCCACGTTAATAGATTCGTAGTGATATTCAGGGTCAACAATTGGCGGCGCGTAAAGCCGCTGCGGGTTAGCGCGGCTGAAACCGGCATTGCGATCGCCGCTCCACTGCATCGGAGTTCTCACCCCGTTGCGATCGCCCAAATAGATATTGTCTCCCATACCAATTTCATCGCCGTAGTAAAGCACCGGCGTACCCGGAAGAGACAGCAGCAAAGCATTCATCAACTCGATGCGGCGGCGGTTATTTCCCATCAAAGGAGCTAAACGGCGGCGGATGCCCAAATTAATTCTCGCCTGAGTATCTTGAGCGTAAACCCGATACATATAATCTCGGTCTTCATCACTCACCATTTCCAGCGTCAATTCATCGTGATTCCGCAAAAATAATGCCCACTGACAGTTATTGGGAATCTGCGGAGTTTGCTGGAGAATATCGCTAATTGGGAAGCTATCTTCCATATACAAAGCCATAAATAAACGCGGCATCAGCGGAAAATGAAAGTTCATGTGACATTCATCCCCAGCAGCGTAATATTCAACCGCATCCTCCGGCCACTGATTCGCCTCAGCAAGCAGCATCCGGTTCGGAAATTTCTCATCTACGTGCTTGCGCAATTGCTTCAGAAATACGTGAGTTTCTGGCAGGTTTTCGCAGTTAGTACCTTCGCGCTCGTACAGGTAAGGCACCGCATCCATGCGCAGTCCGTCTACTCCCAGTGCCAACCAGAAATCTACCACGTCTAAGATGGCTTGGCGGACGGCCGGATTGTCGTAATTCAAATCTGGTTGGTGGGAATAAAAACGGTGCCAGTAATAAGCTTTTGCTACCGCATCCCAAGCCCAATTAGATGTTTCAAAATCTTGGAAAATAATCCGAGCATCTTGATATTTTTCCGGCGTGTCGCTCCACACGTAAAAATCTCTTTCGTTACTGCCTTTCGGGGCGCGGCGCGATCGCTGAAACCAAGCGTGCTGGTCGGAAGTGTGGTTGACAATTAACTCAATAATGACTCGAATTCCCCGCTGGTGCGCTGCTTCTAAAAGCTCTTTAAAATCCTCTAATGTGCCGTAAATCGGGTTGACGGTGGTATAGTGAGATGTATCGTAGCCGTCGTCTCGGAGCGGCGAGGGAAAAAATGGCAGTACCCAAATTGCTGTTACTCCCAAGTTTTGCAGGTAATCCAGTTTTTCTGTCAGTCCTCTAAAGTCGCCGATCCCGTCTGCATTGCTGTCGGCAAAAGCGCGTACTGGTACTTCGTAAATAATCGCGTCTTTGAACCACAAGGGGTCGTCATTTAACATTGAGTTTGGCATGATTTTTATTGGTGATTGGTAATTGGGAATTAGCCCTTGCAATTTGGTAATTGGGCTTTGTTAGTTCAAACCCAAACTGATAAATCATAACTCATAATTTGGCGGCGATTCCTCATGCCAGCGGCAGACTTTTAATCGTAATTTATTAACGCAAAACTTATAATTTCTTAATTATAAAATTCTAAAAATGTGTTTTGCTATTTCGGATACAGTTCACGATCCGGATACCTATTGGGGCGCGGTGCGCACCCTACATATCGTTGCGCGGTGCGCACCTTAGATATCGTTGCGGGGTGCGCACCCTACAGACTAAGTATTAGGGGCGGTATTTACTACCTGTCGGACGGTTGCCACGACATTACACTACCTTGACTTTGACGGCTAGCTTTTGTTACATTTGTTTACATAAAGCAACAAAAGTTAAGGAAAAAGCAAAAATGGTTCTTGTAATCGCTCTTTTAATCGTCGGTTGGGTCGCAGCAGCATTAATTGGCACTCAAGCATATTTCCTGGGCGAACAGTCAAAGCCCATCCACGAGCGGAATTGGAACGATGAATCTTTTGAAAAATTGGCTGTAGCAATCACAGCAAAAGAGATAGATTACAGCGTTCGCGTTCCCGCCTACAGCATGGATGCTTACGGCAGCCGCACCATCTCGAATTCCTGATATCAAGTAACAGGTTTCACCATTTTCAATAACAGACCCGACGGCCTGTTCCTAATTTTAAATAACAGGCAAGATGCCTGTTCCACAAGAGAATTGATGGTTTGTGGAACAGGCATCTTGCCTGTTCCTAATTTTAAATAACAGGCAGGATGCCTGTTCCACAAGAAGATTTATGGTTTGTGGAACAGGCATCTTGCCTGTTCCTAGCTGTTGGGCAACTACAAACTATTACCTACTAGCGCTGGGCGAAATTCTTTTTTGCGAAATTGCAAAGTGTTATTTTCGCAGTCGATCGCAATTGTATCGCCCTCCACAAACGCATTTTCCAGAATCTTGTTAGCCAGCGGGTTTTCCAGCTCCCGCTGGATAGCGCGTTTCAAGGGACGAGCGCCGTAAACCGGGTCGTAACCGACATCTGTGATATGGTTTTTCGCCGCATCCGACAGTTCCAAAGTGATTTTTTGCTCGGCCAACAAACGCTCGAGCCGCTTGACTTGAATGCTGACGATTTGCCGCAGTTCGATCTTGCTCAAAGTGTGGAACAAAATTGTCTCGTCTACCCGCTGAAGAAATTCCGGCCGGAAGTGCGATCGCAGCGCTGCCATCACTCGTTTTAACATCTGTTCGTACTCTTGATCTGTCTCCCGTTCTTGAGTCAATAAATTTTCATTTTCACTCTTGTTTTCAGCCTTGTTTTCACTCTTAGTTACAGTATCAACATCAACTCGCTGGGCCGACACCTCAACAGTACCGTCGGCAGCCACTTTATAATCTGTCTTTTGACTTGACAAATCTTTCGTTTCCTGCTTCCGACTAGGAGGTTTTTTGACGCTTTTTTCCTTCTTAGTAAACACGTCTAAAATGTGATCGCTGCCGATATTGCTGGTCATCACAATTACGGTATTTTTAAAGTCAACCACTCGACCTTGAGAATCGGTAATTCTGCCGTCATCCAACACTTGCAACAAAATGTTAAATATATCGGGGTGCGCCTTTTCCACTTCGTCAAACAGCACTACCGAATAAGGGCGTCTCCGCACTGCTTCGGAAAGTTGTCCCCCTTCGTCGTAACCGACATATCCGGGAGGAGCTCCTACTAACCGGGAGACGTTTTGCTTCTCCATGTATTCCGACATATCGATGCGGATCATCGCATCATCGCTGTCAAACAAAAACTCCGCCAACGCCCGGGCTAACTCAGTTTTTCCGACGCCTGTGGGGCCCATAAACAAGAAAGAGCCGATCGGCCTCCCGGGGTCTTTCATGCCCGCCCTAGCGCGCCGAATTGCCGCTGCCACGGCTGTTACAGCTTCCTCTTGACCGATGACTTTTTGGTGCAAGTGTTTTTCCAATTGCAGCAATTTTTGGCGTTCGGATTCTAACAATCGGTTAACGGGAATGCCCGTCCATTTGGCGACAATTTCCGCAATATCGCCCTCAGTAACTTTTTCGCGCAGCAGGGAAGAACCTTGAGCTTGCTGTTTCAAAAGTTCCGCTTCTTTCGCTTCGCGATCGCGCACCGCAGTTTCCAACTTCCCATACTTTAACTGTGCGGCCTTATTCAAATCGTAAGCCCTTTCTGCCTGTTCAATTTGGACTCGCAGTTGGTCTTCTTCTGCTTTCAATTTATTGATTGCATCCAACAACTGCTTTTCGCCCAACCACTGAGAGGACAATTTTTCCTGCTTGACTTTTAAAATGTCAATCTCAGATGTGATGCGTTCGACGCGGAAGCCGAGCCCAGGGGCTAGAGCACCTTTTCCTTCGCCTTCGATCGACAATTTTTCCATTTCCAACTGCATCACCCGGCGGTCAATGCCTTCCAATTCCACAGGTTTAGAGGTAATTTCCATTTTCAAGTGGGCGGCCGCTTCATCTACCAGGTCGATCGCCTTGTCTGGCAAAAAGCGATCGGAAATATAGCGAAAAGACAAAGTTGCAGCAGCTACCAAGGCCGAATCAGTAATTTTTACCCCGTGGTGGCGTTCGTAACGGTCTTTCAAGCCGCGCAAAATCGAAACAGTATCTTCAACGCTGGGTTCGCCGACAAATACTTGTTGAAATCGGCGTTCCAGTGCAGGATCTTTTTCAATATTCTTGCGGAATTCGTCAAGAGTTGTAGCGCCGATGCAGCGCAATTCGCCTCTCGCCAACATGGGTTTTAACAAATTTCCCGCATCCATTCCCGAACCGGAACTGCCGCCGCCGCCAGTGCCGACAACGGTGTGCAATTCGTCAATAAATAGGACAATTTGCCCGTCGGAATCGATAACTTCCCGCAGGACAGACCGCAACCGTTCTTCAAATTCGCCCCGGAATTTTGCCCCAGCAATTAAACTGCCCATGTCGAGGCTAAATAGCTGGCGATTTTTCAAAGATTCGGGTACGTCGCCGTTGACAATTCGCTGCGCTAAACCTTCGGCGATCGCAGTTTTTCCGACTCCGGGATCGCCAATTAACACTGGATTGTTTTTTTGGCGGCGGGAAAGAACTTGTACCACGCGGCGGATTTCCTCGTCGCGGCCGATTACTGGGTCGAGTTTGCCGGCTTTGGCGGCTTCTGTCAAATCGCGGCCGTACTTGCTGAGGGCGTCGGAGTTAGCTTCGCCATCTTGATCTTGGGCTTTAGCGCTGCTGCGGCTGCCTTTTCCCGTTTCGGAATTTTTTTCTTGGGTTTTAGCAGTGGCGCGAACTAATTTGATTGCTTCTTCGAGTTTTGGTCGATCGATCGTACCGGCTGGGGGTTTGCGATCGTAACCCGGGCGGCCCGGCGGGCCGTCGCCTTTTGTCAGCAACCTGCGGCCGACTCGTTCGTCTTCTACTAAGCCAATTAATAAATGTTCAACGGCGATAAAATTATCTTGCCAAGTCGCCCTGGTGGCCTCGGCAACATCTAACATCACTTCTAAGCCGCGGCCGAGGTATAGTTGGTCAGCGTTGGCAACTCTGGGCTGTCGTTTGGCAAAAGCATCTAACTGCTGGGCCAACCGGGGGGCATCGACTCCAGCTTTGCTGAGAATGCTGTTTGCCTGACCTTGCTGTTCGAGAAGGGCGATTGCTAAATGTTCAACCTCTAGCTGCTGATTGGCAAAGCGGCGGGCTACATCCTGGGATTTGACAATGGCTTCCCAGGCTTGATCTGTAAATTTGCTAGGGTCTGTTGGCTGCACGTTGCTTCCTCCCAATCAAGGGGATTCCTGTTGTTATCCATTAATACATCGTCTCACAACCATCATAATCTTTAAACAGGATTATGAATTTATGAGTGCGGTTAACTAGGGCGGAAGTTATGACCTAATTGACCTCTTGCAAAAGCTTACAGTCCGCAATCCACCCAAAAATTTGGTGCGGTCAGACCGACTCGGGCGATTCCCTTCGGGATAGCTTCCCTCGTGCTCACTTAGAAAAATATTGCCAGAAACAAGATTTTTTAGCGGCTGAGATTTATGCTATTTCCCACTTACCAATTTTTAGTATTTTTCCTAATTATTTTTAGCGCGATCGTCTCTGTGAAACCCCAAGTCGAGTTGTATAAAATTGTCTTGTTAGTTTCCAGTTTATTATTTTATTCCTTTTGGAGTTTCGACTTTCTCTTGCTCCTCGTTTTCTGTACAGTCTGCAATTATATCATTCTCCGAGTTCTCTGCAACGGTAAATATAAAAAACTTGCTTTAATCTCCGGCTTAATTGTCAACATTGCCTATCTCGGCATCTTTAAATATTGCAACTTCTTTGTAACTTCTTTATTTGAGGTACTAAACCAGCTACAAATTCCAGCCAGCTTTCAAGTTGTGCAAATAATCGCCCCCGTCGGCGTGTCGTTCTACACTTTTAGAATGATTTCCCATTTAATCGACTGCTACCAGCAAAAAATCCCCTGTCCGAAATTTGTAGACTACGCCGCCTACATTACCTACTTTCCGCAAATTGCCTCCGGGCCAATCTCGCGAGCTCGCGAATTTTACTTGCAGCTAAATTCCCCGGAAAAGTACGACTATCAAATCGAAGAAGTTATAGTTTTGATTCTGTCTGGACTCTTCAAAAAATATACTTTAGCCAGCTTTTTGTTTAACTTCACTGACTTGCCATTCAAAGTCCCCCAGCAGTACAGCAGCATCGATTTAATCCTCGCGGCAATTTCCTATTCCTGTTTAATTTACGTAGATTTTAGCGGCTATTCGGATTTAGCCAACGGCATCTCCTGTTTGCTGGGTTTCAAGCCCATTGCCAACTTTAATATGCCATACCGATCGCTCAGCCTGCAAGAATTTTGGAAAAGGTGGCACATCAGTCTCTCCGAGTGGCTGAGGGATTACCTTTACTTTCCCTTGGGCGGCAATAAATACGGCAAGTTGAGAAAGTACCTCAATCTATTTTTAACAATGGCGATCGGTGGATTGTGGCACGGCGCAGGTTTAAACTTTATTTTCTGGGGAGCAATTCACGGTTTAGGATTAATTGTCAACCATTTATGTAAAGATATCCCCCAAGCTATTCACTTTAAATTAGACTATGCCTTTCCCAGATTTGCTAAATTTTGCAGTTGGTTGTTAACATTTAGTTTTGTTACTTGTAGCTGGGTATTTTTCGGCACTTCCAACTGGGAAACTGCGGTGAGTTTTTTTGAAGGAATTGTCCATCCTGCAGTCGCAACTTTTCAATTTAACTTTTGGCAATTGTATTTAGTAATTGCAGTCATCGGCGCGCTCAACTTTTGGGGCGATCGCCTCGCTAAACTATTGCAAACCGTATTGTCATTAAAAAACATTTTCTTTCGGGTTGTCTTAGTTTCCCTACTCGTGTATACTATCTTGATGTTGGGGCCGAGTACCGTTCCGCCTTTTATTTACTTTAATTTCTAAGAAATATGAAAGACCGGGAAATTTTGCTGATTGTTACTTCTGTAATTCTCACTTTAATATTTTCAAACTTATCATTATTTCTCAAAAGCTTTGCTTCAACTCCTTTCGCCAGTCCAGAAATTAAACAAGCCGCAGGCCAGATCGAACTAGACGGTTTCCGAAAATCCGAACAAGATTTTTGGAGCAAAATTAAAGATATTAACTTCGATAGCCTCCCCAAAGAACCAGAGATTTCTCCTGTCGAAACCGAAACAAAAGCGGCCGTTAAACCCCAAAAGCCTGCTAATGCTAAAAAACCAACCCCAGCTAAACCGAAGCTGACCAGACCTTATCGCAGATTTTTATTTATTGGAGATTCCGTAATGTTCGACTTAGGAATTCAACTCCAGTACACTCTTAAGAAAAAATACAATATCGCCGATACAAAAATTGACTACAAGGTCTCGACCGGATTAAATCGGATAGATTATTATGATTGGTATGCCAGAACTCGCAAAATTCTTAATAATTACCAGCCGGATGTAGTGATAGTTTTGTTCGGAGCCAATGACCGTCAAAATATCATTGATTCTCAAGGAAAAGGCTGGAAAATTATGACCAAAGAATGGCAAAAAGCTTATCAAGAAAGAGTTGAAAGATATGCCAATTTACTTGATTCATCATCCGTGAGAAAAGTGTATTGGGTCGGTCAATCGATACCTAACAACTCTTCGTATCTCAAAGCTTTTCCGATCATGAACGCGATTTATAAAAATGCGAGCAAATCTTCTGCCAAAATCGAATTTATTTCTACTTGGGAGACATTTGGACAAGCCGGAAAATTTGTTCCTGTAGTGGCTAATAAATCCGGTAAGCGAGGCTATGTAAAAAGTAATGACGGCTTGCACTTTACCTCCCACGGAGCTCAAATTATCAGCGACTTAATCGTTGACCGAATGGTGAGCGACCAAATATTAAAAGCTCCGAAAAATAAATAACTCTAGTAGGTTGGGTTTCCTGACCCAACCTAAAATTTTGACATTTCACCGACTGCAAAATTATATATTTAGTTTGGTATCCAACTTGGCCTTCTAAACCCGGTTTATAAGAAAAATCTGGGCTTTAGTCAGGATAAATTTACTCATGAAACCGGGTTTTTCGCTCCCTGTCGAGGACTAATATTGACAAAAAGCAGCAATAGATGTAATGCTGAATTCAGCATCAAACAACGCCGTCCATATCTAGCAATTGTCATGGCGACAAATTATGACGAGCAATCTGTGGAAAGTCGATCGCACCAGCATCCCTGAGTCAATAGAATGCAGCGACACAGCGCTAATCTTCACTCTCACTAAATATACTCAACCTTGGCAAAGAATAAACACTGTTGAAAAAATCCTGCGACAGTGCGGGATCGAGCCTTTGGCTGAATTTTTGGGCGTACCGAACAGCGGAATATTAAGGAGAAATATATCGGAACCCCTCAGAAAACCGCATCCGAATTTGCTGTTTCGCGCTTTGGCAATTCAGGCATTTGGGAAGGTGCGAGATGGGCTGATATCAAGTGAGAGAGCGGCTAGAGCAAGCCATTTTAGCAAAAATTTGCTGGCGGCGTTAGAGGTGGAAGCGCGAGGGGGATCGACTCCTTTAATTCGGTGGTCTGCGGCTGTTAGTATTAAGTCAATTTGGTTGGATGAAGCAGGACAAGGACAAGGCAAGGAAGGTGGTGTAAATGTCACAATCAATGCAGGGGAAATTGAGCGACGGGTTGTAGAAGAGCAAATTAAAGCCTTAGCAAGCAACAAATTTGCTTTGGACGACAGCAGCAGAAATGACAGCGGTAAGGAATATGAGAATTGTCTCGATTTTTGGGTGTACGGCCCTAGCTGGCTGCTGCCGAACCTGCCAATGGATTGCGAGGAATATCTGTTTTGGATCGATCGAGTATTTGCTGCGATCGCACTTACGGGCCCGTACAAATTGAGTGCCGAAAACGATGCAGCGGTAACAAACTTTTTGCAAGTTGCGGAAAATAACTTTAATGACTTGGAATTCTCCAAAATACTTGCCAAAATTTTTGAGTTCCTGCACCACCCGGAAGCGAGAGTCAAAAATCGAGCTGCAATTATTTTAGAACCTTACAAAGACAAGCTAAACCGAAAATCGGCGCAGATTATGACAGCACTGGCATATAAATTTAATGTAGAATATCAGCCCTTACAATCTCTGACTATTCCCGAAATTGAGGAGTGCAAAGCCTCACTGTATCTATGTAAAAATGAAATTGACGAGGTGTATAGTGAGGCTTTGTCGCTGTGCGGCGATCGGGATGTCGAGATGGCAAGTTTCTTGTCAGCTAAACAGAGGGAATACCAAAATACTGTAGACGAGCAGATCGACAATCTCAGCAAGTTAGTTAAGTCCATCATAAATTGCCAGAGCTTGTTAGATGCTAATAGGGAACTTTTGTATTTGACTGTAGATCGGCTGGAAAAATGGGATTACACTCTCGACAATAAACTGGCTGCGCACCGCAAAAAACTCCAAAACCTGAGCTTTGACAAAAGCAGCTCCGAGAAGTGCATAAACCTCGACAATGAGCTTAATTATATCAGAGATTGTTTGCAGTCTACTTTGTATGAAATTACATCAAATATTAACAGCAAAATTAGAGAGTTAGAACTTTCGGGGGCCAAAAATAGCAATACAGCAACAGATATGTTTAAGTGGACGTGGATATTGTTCGCGGTAGGGTTTTCAGTAGGGCTGTTTTTGTATTTATCGGATTTAGTAATTAACTGGATATTCGGGATCAGCTACACAAGCGAATTTCTAGTTTATTGGACTATTTTATTTAGTGTGATGGTAGTATTTTTGTTAGTATTAGCTGTATTCTTTTCGGCGATCGCTGTTTTAGACCAGCGCCGAGAATCTAAATTAATTCCTCAATTTGATAGTTTAAGCCAAATAGGCAACAGTTTTTCTATTTTGTGGCAGAAAAGTTACTTGCAGCAGTTTGTACCGTCAGTGCGATCGAATTAAAAGTTTCAGTTGACAGTTGACAGTTGACAGTTGTGGGTACGACTGTTGTCAAAAGGACAACGGAAGAGGGAAGATAGTTTTTCCTTCCCCTTCCCCCTCTTAAGAAAGTTAGGATGCGGTTGTTGCTGCTACTTTCTGGGTATTGGTACCTTGATTTGCCAGTTGAATTAATTCAACTTTATATCCATCTGGGTCTTCCACAAAAGCGATTACAGTTGAACCGTGCTTCATCGGGCCCGGTTCCCGACTAACTTTACCGCCGCGAGCTTTAATTTCTTCGCAAGTACCGTAAATGTCGTCAACCCCGATCGCAATATGACCGTAAGCATCACCCAAATTGTACTGTTCGACGCCCCAGTTGTATGTTAATTCCAAAACTGTAGTGTCTGATTCGTCGCCGTAGCCCACAAAAGCCAGAGTAAATTTACCGTCTGGATAGTCCTTTTGCCGCAGCAACTTCATCCCCAGAACCTCCGTGTAAAATTTGAGGGAGTCTTCCAGGTTGCCGACTCGGAGCATCGTGTGTAGTAGTTGCATTTACCTCACTCCAAATTTTTTAAGCTTTCATCTATTTTAGCTATTTCCTGCGGAAAAAACTCGCCCCTCAACCGTCGCAGTTGCCGCAGGTTGATAACTGTCTATTTGATTTAGCTTTGTACTTCCACCACACCCCGAAACATATTCATGCCGCACGTAAATAGGTATCGTCCAGGTTGGTCAGGGGTAAATTCAACAGCCGTTACCTGATTCAGAGGTAATTCTCGCACTATGTGAAAATCTGGTAACAACACTTTTTCGAGACAACTATTGGGGTCGCGCCTCAAGAAATTGAGCCGGACTAATTTACCCGCTTCCACAACTACAGTGGCAGGCTCATAACCCCCGTCTACAGTAATATTCAACTCTTGTATCCCCTGAATAGATTCAGCTTGCTGCCCTTTAGCTTTACTGAATAAAAACCACCACAATTCCAAACCTATTAATGTCAAACCACCTATTGTTACGCCAACTTTAAAACCTAGCGGCTGTTCAATGCTGCGGAATTGAGTCGTTGAAGTAGAATGCTGGACGGACATTTTGGAAGCTTGAACTCCCGATGCCATTCCCATCACCAGCCCTAAACTCGCGAGACTTCCCCAAATTTGACGATGCTGTAACATTTTTCTAATTCCTCCAAATTTAGGCAATAGATTTTGGGTTAAAATTTCGCAATCGCAAAGCATTACTAACTACAGATACTGAACTGAAAGCCATTGCTGCACCAGCGATAATTGGATTTAGCAGCCAGCCAAACATGGGGAACAAAATGCCCGCCGCGATCGGTATTCCAGCGATATTATAAATAAACGCAAAAAACAGATTTTCGCGGATATTCCGCATGGTGGCGCGGGAAAGTTTAATTGCTGTAACTATACCTTGCAAATCTCCTGAAATTAAGGTAATGTCGCTGGCGGCGATCGCCACATCTGTGCCGGTGCCGATCGCAATTCCCACGTCTGCTAAGGCCAAAGCCGGTGCATCGTTAATCCCGTCTCCCACCATCGCGACAATTTTTCCTTCGCCTTGCAGGGCTTGGATTTGAGCTGCTTTTTGGTCGGGTCTAACTTCGGCAAAAACGCGAGTAATACCCACGGATTGGGCGATCGACTCCGCAGTCGCGCGATTATCCCCCGTCAGCATCGCCACCTCCAAACCGAGTTTTTGAAGTGCTTTCACCGCCTGCGCGGACGATGGTTTGAGGGCATCCGCAATGCCCAGAATTGCCTCTATTTTGCCTTTTACAGCCATCCAAACAACCGTTTTGCTCGCAGCTTCCAAAGCTCTCCCGCGCAGTTCCAGATATTCAGTATCGCAGCCGAGTTCCTGCATCCACCTCAGCGTTCCCAGGGCGATCGACTTTCCACCTACAACCCCGCGCACGCCACTCCCGGCGATCGCCTCAAAATTCTTAACATCCGTCCAATTAACCTCTTGAGATTGAGCGTACCTCACAACAGCTTCCCCCAAAGGATGTTCCGAATTGCGCTCGACTGACGCAGCCAATTGCAGCAACTTTAACTCATTGCTGTCCGCCGTTCCTTTAATTGTCACAAAATCAGTTACAGTCGGCTTGCCTTCTGTGAGAGTTCCAGTTTTATCTAACACGATAATTTGGATTTTGTGAGCCAATTCTAAACTCTCCGCTCCTTTAATTAAAATCCCATTTTCTGCACCTTTACCAGTTCCCACCATCACAGCAGTCGGAGTCGCCAAACCCAAAGCACAGGGACAGGCAATAATCAGCACTTCCACCATTGTCACTGTCGCTAGAGTGAAGTTTCCTGTCGCGTTAAACCAGATAATAAAAGTAGCTAAAGCGATGGCAATTACTGCGGGAACAAACCAACCTGTCACTTGGTCTGCTAACTTTTGAATCGGTGCTTTTGAACCTTGTGCGTCCTGCACCATCTTGACAATTTGAGCTAAAAATGTATCTTTGCCAACTCTTGTCGCCCGAAACTTGAAGCTGCCAGTTTTGTTAATTGTCGCTCCGATAACTTCGTCGCCAAGCTGCTTTTTGACAGGCAAACTTTCTCCCGTAACCATTGCTTCGTCTACAGTCGAAGCACCCTCAATTACCTCTCCGTCTACGGGGATTTGCTCGCCGGGCCGCACCTGCACGATGTCGCCAATTTCCACTTTGGCGATCGGCACTTCCAACTCTTCCCCGTTGCGAATTATCCGAGCAGTTTTTGCTTGCAAACCCATGAGTTTGCGAATTGCCTCCGAAGTCTCTCCCTTCGCCCGATTTTCTAGGGTTTTCCCCAACAAAATTAAGGCGATAACGCTAGCGGCAACTTCGTAGTAAACGCCCGGAGTCAAACCTTGGGCGGTGAATAAACCAGGAAAAAATGTCACAAATACAGAATAAAAGTAAGCAGCGCTCGTACCCAAAGCAATCAGGGTATCCATTGTCGCTACACGCCGTTTTAGGGATTTCCAAGCTCCTACATAAAACGATTTCCCGCACCAGAATTGTACGGGTGATGTCAGCACTAATTGCAGCCAAAAATTGTGCAGCCACGCGGGAATAAATGGCAGGTGCAAGCCCGTCATCGCCGGAATAGCACCCACAACCAGCAGGATGCTGATGATACCTGCTGTCCAGAGTTTCCGCTGCAAGGTTTGAGATTCCGATTTGCGATCGGCTTGTTCGGAATCATCCTCTGTCGCCGGCATTTCTGGAAGTGGCAAAGCTTGGTATCCCGCAGCATCAACAGCCGATTGAATTGTTTCTAAGTTGGTTTGCTTGGAGTCGTATTGGATGGTTGCTTGTTCCATCCCAAAATTGACATGACACTCAATTACGCCAGGAACCGATTGAATTGCTTGTTCGATAGAGGAAGCACAAGAAGCACAACTCATGCCCCGCAATTTAAGTGTGAGATTGTCCATAGATGCCCTCCTAAATTATACAATTACCTCCTGTGTTTAAATGGCTGGATAGCCAGCAGATGCGATCGCTTTCCTAACTTCACTTTCTGGCTTAGCGGTTTGAATCGTGACCAATTTTGTCTTGAGATCCGCCTCAACCGTTGAGGCTGAGTCAATGGCTTGGACTGCTTTTGCGATCGTAGTCGCGCAAGCAGAACAAGCCATCTTAGGCACTTGTAGCTGTAAAGTCATAATTTGAACCTCAGCAGAAACTACTCTGCTCAATCAATGAATTAACTCCATTGTAAAGTCTCCAGTACACAGGAGAGTCAAGGGGAATTGCAAAATAAATCAGGAATTATGAAAAAAGTGGTTTGAGACGCTACCCATAGGGGTAAGGCGCGCACTCTGCACCCTACCTAATTACGTTCAAGAGAGTTCTGTAAATCTTAACTGTGAGTGCGATCGGCTGCATAGTAATAATTCTTTACAAGTCCGATTAAAAAATTTCATCCTAATTTCATTTATATGTGAAAAGCTGAAGATAAATGGTCGTTTTAAGGATATAAGCTCTATGAAACAAATTTCATTAAAAACAGGCTTTGCAGCGCTGATATTGACCGCCACAGCCGCTTTAACCAGCGGAGTGCTTGCAGCTTGTTCCAAAGCCCCTTCCAGCGAAACTCAAGCCCCTAATGTTACGGCTGCAACCGCAGCAAACAACAAGCAAGACGTGGCACAAGGCGGCGGCGTGGGTGGGATGAATCATGGCATGAATCACAATATGTCAATGGATTTAGGCCCTGCTGATGCCGACTACGATTTGCGATTTATTGATGGGATGACAGTACACCATCAAGGTGCTGTAAACATGGCAAAAGAGATGCTGAATAAATCAAAACGCCCCGAAATGAAAAAACTAGCAAATAACATAATTGCTGCTCAGAACCGCGAAATCAATCAAATGAAAGAGTGGCGAAAAACTTGGTATCCCAAAGCCAGCAGTACGCCGATGGCTTATCACGCTCAAATGGGTCACATAATGCCAATGACTCCCGAACAGATGCAAAGCATGATGATGACCATGGATTTAGGTGCTGCTGACGACCAGTTTGATTTGCGGTTTATCAATGCGATGATTCCTCACCACGAGGGAGCTTTAGTGATGGCTGAAGATGCTTTGAAGAAGTCAAAACGGCCGGAAATGAAGAAATTGTCTCAAGAAGTTCTGAGTTCGCAAAAGCAAGAAATTGAGCAAATGAAACAGTGGCGGCAAGCTTGGTACAAACAGTAATTTATATCCCCTGAACAAAACGTGACCAAATCACGAAAATGAGTGACATTAATCACAGTAGTTCAAGAGTTCCGAAAATACTTGCTTCACAAAAGCCATAAATTGAGCAAATGAAAAAGTGGCGACAACCTTGGTAGACAAAGTAATGTAGCTCGACTGTGGCTGTCAGCATTTGTCTGACTCCACCTCAGTTTTCTTAGATTACCTACACATACTGTAGATAATTGAGCCACCCTACCTCTAAAGTAGTAGAAAGTTACGTAAGAATACTGTAGACAATGGATCGGCCCAACCTCTAAAGTAGTAGTAGATAAGTCAGCAAAATGCTATATAGAGGGGGTATTTCATGATCTTGAACAGCTTGGAATTAAACACAACTTATAAATCAAATGCAGCCGTAGAGGAGCTAGTGAGCGCATTAACAAACGAAATTGAAGCGCAAGCAGAGATAAAAAAACCGGAAAAAAATCAACAGCAAAAGCGCTTGTCATTAGGCGAAACTTATCTTCGTATTTTAGAATCCGGTGGGCATCTGGGCTGCTGATGCGAAATTTCATCCTAATTTCATTTGACGGTGAAATACTAGGTTGAGTAGAGCATTTCTAGCTCTCGGTCATTGCTTAGCGGTCGCTTCTTGGAAAATGCTAATAAGTAGCTTTACTTAAGTGTTATCACTTACTTAAATTGGCAAAAGACCAACCGTTAAACCTGTGGCACTCAACCTGATTTCAAGGAAAATGCCAACGATGATATTTCACAAATATGCTCAGTCTCCGGCAATTATTAGCAGCTTTTCTGGAATTTTGTTCAGCCTAATTTTGCTAACTTCTCCCGCCGCAGTTTTTGCCCACGCTGGCCACGGAAATGAATTTCACCAAAGCAGCGAAACACCTCAAACTCCTGCTGCTATTTCTGTGGATGCCGAAACAGCAAAACGGTTAGGAATTAAAATCTCCCCTGCCGCCCGCCAGAGACTAGATATCGGCATCAAAACCACAGGACAAATTGAAACTTTGCCCAACCAAAAAGTAGAAGTGACGGCTCCTGTTGCTGGCAAAGTAGTAGAGTTACTGGTGAAGCCTGGGGACAAAGTATCAAAAGGTCAACCCGTTGCGGTTTTATCGAGTTCAGAATTAGGACAGTTGCGGGTTGAATCTCTCTCGAAACGTGCCGAAGCTGAGGCAGATTTGCAGCAGGCGGAAGGAGATTTCAAACTAGCACGAGAAAATTACGATCGCCAACTTCAAATATCCGCAGCAGAAATCGCCCAAGCCCAAACGCAATTGGCAGCGGTAACTAAGCAGTACCAGCAAGAACAAGAATTAGTAAACAAGCGTTCCGTGGTGCAAGCCGCTCAAGAAAACTATCAGCGTCAAGTTGAAATAGCGCAAGCAGAAATAGCGCGGGCAGAAACGGAATTAACTGTTGCCAAAGAACAGTTCGATCGCGACAAAGAATTAGCGGCATCAGGGGCGATCGCGCGGCGCACAATGCTGGAATCGCAAGCCCATTTCGCCGAAGCAACAGCCACTGTTGCTAAAGCAAAAAGCCGTCCTGAAGTTATCAAAGCCCAAACCGAAATTAAACAAGCCGAAGTAGACCTGCCGATGCGGGAATTGCGCGAATCTCAAGGCAGAGTAGCGGAAGCAAAAGCTCAACTTACCAGAGCTCAGAGTCGCCGGGAAGTCCTAGAAGCTGAGAACCAACTCAAACGCGGCAAAACTGCCGTCGAAGTCGCTCAGTCGCGCCTTCGCTTGGCTGACGCAGCCTATCAAGCGCGGCTGCAACAATTAGGAACGGTTGCCAACGATCGAGGACTCGTTACCGTAGTTGCTTCGATTTCCGGGACGGTAGCCGATCGCGAAATCACCCCAGGAGAGTCAGTAAACGCTGAAAAACCGTTGATGAGTCTGTTAAATGACAGCCGCGTTTTTGCCACAGCCAATATTTACGAAAAAGACCTGAATCAAGTAAAACAGGGTCAGGAAGTCAGGGTAAAAGTCGCTAATTTACCCGATCGCACTTTCAATGGAAAAATCGCCTTAATTGGGTCATCCGTGGAAGGAGAAACGCGGGTTGTGCCCGTGAAAGCAGAACTAGATAATATTAACGGCGAATTAAAGCCGGGACTGTTTGCTGAGTTGGAGATTTTAACCGACAAAACTGCCACAAATATTTTAGCAATTCCGACTGCGGCGGTAGTGGATGTTAGCGGTAAAAAAACCGTTTACGTCCAAAATGGCAATGCTTATCAAGCGGTTGAAATTGAACTCGGTCAAACGGCCGGAGATTTAGTTGAAGTGAAGAGGGGTTTATTCGAGGGAGATTTGATAGTAACGCAGCGAGCACCTCAACTTTACGCACAATCTTTGCGGGGCGGCAGCAAGCCCTCAAAAGACGAGGCAAAAAAAGAGGTCTCTCCAAAGGTAACAGAGGTTAATTTGAATAATTTACCCGTGTCTTTATGGTGGGCGGGAATAGGGGGAGGAGTTGCGATCGCATCCCTGACTTTCACAGCCGGCGTGTTGTGGGGAAATCGGCGCAAATTGCCAGCAATAGCAGCGGATTCTGGAAACTATGCCGCTAACAATAGTTTTTCCGCCTCTGCACCGGCGTTGCAAAATGAACTGCTGTTACACAATGACAACCATCACGTTAAAACTCAAGAGGCAGAAGTCAAGACTTTGAAGTAAGCAATTGCTTGAAGATAGCAACTAAATTTGCCGGAGTATGTATCTATTAACTCAAAGCTAATAAAATGTTCAGCAGTATTCTTAGATGGGTAATTAATCGCCGCTGGCTAGTTGTTATCGCCACCATTATTATTAGTCTTTGGACATTGTATATCATCCCCCAAATGTCCCTTGATGTCTTCCCTCCTTTTGCACCCCCGCAAGTCGAAATTCAAACCGAAGCACCGGGTCTCGCGCCGGAAGAAATTGAGTCTTTGGTAACACTGCCAATTGAAAGTGCGATTAACGGAACTCCTGGGGTGACAGCAGTGCGATCGTCTTCGGCTGTGGGCCTTTCTGCGGTTAAGGTAATCTTTGATTGGGGAACTGAAATTTATCAAGCGCGGCAGTTGATAACAGAACGGTTGCAGCAAGCTCAAAGCAAACTCCCGGCTGGGGTAGAAACACCGCAAATTTCTCCGACAACTTCTCCTGTCGGTACTGTTATTACCTATGCTTTTACGTCAGAAACTACTCCTTTGATGGAAGTGCGCCGTCTGGTTGATTGGCAAGTCACAAATCGGCTTTTGGCAGTTACGGGCGTTGCTCAAGTGGTGGCTTACGGCGGCGAAGAAAGGCAGTATCAAGTATTAGTAGAGCCTGCCAAGTTGAAAGCTTTTAATGTGTCGTTGCAGCAAGTAGCTGAAGCGGCGGCGGCTGCGAATGTTAACGCGCCGGGAGGGTATTTAATTACGCCGGATCGAGAAACTTTAATCCGGGGGGTGGGGCGGATTGAGTCTCTGGAAGATTTGCAGAAATCTGCGATCGCCTCTCGCCACGGAACGCCCGTCAGAATTGGTGATGTAGCTGATGTCAAGATTGGTGCTGCAATCAAGCGGGGCGATGGCAGTTTTAACGGCAAAAAAGCTGTGATTGTGATGGTAAACAGACAGCCAGTTGCTGATACTCCGACGGTAACAAAAGCGGTTGAGGCAGCAATGGCTGAGGTGCAGCAAGCTCTGCCCAAAGATATTAAAGTTACTGTGACTTTTCGACAGGAAGAATATATTAATTCCTCGGTGGAGAATGTGCGATCGGCTTTAGTTGAAGGCAGCATCATCGTCACCCTTATTCTCATCCCGTTTTTGATGAATTGGCGCACTCTGGCGGTTGTTTTGCTGGATTTCTTTCTGACTTGGCTGTTGGCGCTGCTGGCGATGTATTGGCTGGGGCTGGGGCTAAATACGATGACTTTGGGGGGTTTGTCGGTGGCGATCGGCACTGCGATCGACGATGCGATCGTCTATGCGGAAAATACCTACCGCAATTTGAGAGAAAATACGTCTTCTCTTCATCCGCGCCCGGTGATGGATGTGATTTTTGACGGCAGTCAGGAGGTGCGCGATTCGTTAATTGGAGCGACTGTTATTGGGATTGTGGTGTTTTCTCCTATTTTTACTTTGCCCGGTGTAGAAGGTCGGATTTTTACGCCGATGGGGATTACTTATCTGGTAGTTGTTGTGATTTCTAGTCTGGAATCGCTGTTAATATCTCCGGCCCTTTGCGCTATCTTGTTGCCTAACAAACGCATGAGTGCTGCGGAACCTTGGCTGCCGAGATTTTGCAAGAAAATATATCATTTTTTGATAAAATTGTCAATGCGTTATTCGGGAATAATTTTAGCTTTTGCTGCTGCTAGTATGGTGGCGGCATTAATTATTTTGCCATCCTTTGGACGGGTGTTTTTGCCGGAGTTTCAGGAGCAAACTTTGGTGAATACTATTCAGCTTTATCCGGGGGTGTCTTTGGAGACAACAGATAGCGCGGCTTTTGCTATTGAAGATGCACTTAAGGATGATAGGAGGTTTGAATACGTGCAAGTGCGATCGGGCAGAGCTCCGGGAGATGCTGATGCTGCGGGAGTCAATTTAGCTCACATCGATATCGGTTTGAGCGAGGAAGGGATGAAAAATCGGCCGAAAACTTTGGAGTCGCTGCGGCAGGAATTTGCTAGATTGCCGGGAGTTGCACCAAATATCGGCGGTTTTATTTCTCACCGGATGGATGAGGTTTTATCTGGTGTCAGGAGTCAGATTGCTGTCAAAATCTTTGGCCCTGATTTGGATCAACTTCGCAGCATCGGTGCAAAAGTTGAAGAGCAAATGAAAACAGTTGAGGGAATTGTGGATTTGCAACTCGAACCGCAGGTGCCAGTGCAACAAATTCAAATTAAGTTTAACCGCCAAGCTGCGGGTAGATACGGTTTGAAAATCGGAGAGCTTTCTGAAATAATTGAAACAGCTTTGAACGGCAAAGTTGTTTCTCAAGTTTTGGAGGTGCAGCAAACTTTTGACTTAGTTGTTTGGTTGCAGCCTGAAGCTCGAAATAACTTAGAAACTATTCAGAATTTGTTGGTTGATACTCCGAGCGGCAACAAAATTCCTCTGGCCCAAGTTGCTACTGTAAAATACGGTACGGGCCCAAATACGATTAATCGCGAGAATGTTTCTCGCTTGATTGTGGCGGCGGCGAATGCTAAAGGTAGGGATTTGCGATCGGTTGTGAATGAAATTCAAGCTAAAGTAAAACGAGAGGTGCAGTTGCCTTTTGGCTATTTTATCCAGTACGGCGGTCAATTTGAAGCTGAGCAAAGAGCTTCGCAAAATATTATCATATTTAGTGCGATCGCCTTTTTGGTAATTACAGTATTGATGTACTTGTCCGTCAAGTCAATTCCTTCAACTGCTATGATTATGATTAACTTGCCGATCGGATTAGTGGGAGGAGTAATTTCTGTAGCTTTGACGGGCGGTATAATTTCCGTAGCTTCCCTAGTTGGCTTTGTCACATTATTCGGCGTTGCTACCCGCAACGGCTTGTTATTAGTAGACAACTACAACTCTAAGTTTGCCGAAGGACTGCCTTTTAAGGAAGCAATTATTCAAGGCTCGATGGAACGGCTCAACGCCATCCTCATGACTGCTTTAACTTCAGCTTTGGGTTTAGCACCTTTAGTCTTAGAAGGCGGGGCGGGCAAAGAAATCCTCCAACCGCTGTCAGTAGTAGTTTTAGGAGGATTATTTACTTCTACAGCCTTAACTCTGTTAGTTTTGCCAGCTTTGTATGCTCAATGCGGCTATTTATTACGACCTCAACAACCTCAGCCAGTTGTTGAAGACGGGAAGGTAGTTAATGTGTGATATTTTCTAATTACTGTCAGTCAGCAAGGAGTCAAACCAATGAAATCGCTCAAGTCAAATTTAATTGTTCTAGGTAGTGTCGGATTGCTGTTTTTGGGAGCTTGCAGTCAAGGCGACCAAGCAACCCCAAATAGCACTCCAGCATCCCCTCCTGTCGCCTCTCCACCTGCGTCTTCTACTCCCGCCACTGCTCCTGCAACAGCAACTCAAGGGGGGCAAGTGGTGGAGTCTGGAGCTTACCATTTAGAGTTTGTACCTGAAAAAGAAGCTACCGGAACTCATTTAGATGTTTTTTTGCAACAAGGGGATAAAAAGGAACCAGTTCCTAATGCGAAAGTGACGGCTCAAGTGCAGTTGCCGAATGGAAAGCAGCAAACTCTAGCTTTCAAATACGATGCTGAAGGCAAACATTACGCTGTGGTGTTTCCCGGCAAAGATCCAGGAAGTTATCCCGTGAAAGTGACTGCGGATATTAACGGAGAAAAAGTTGACGGTCGTTTTACCTTCAATCAATAGATAGCTGATTGATTAATGCAGTCTTAATAATTTAAATTGTCAAAAATTTGAATCAATTAGTTCAAGTTGCAATTTGAAATCTACCGGGAATTCAAACTGCCTCCGGCATTTCCACTAATCTGCTAGTTTCAAGGCGCTTCTGCGTTATTGGCAGCGAAATTACAAACTCCGTACCTTCTCCAAGTCCCGAAAGGCACTCCAAGCAGCCACAGTGCTTTTCTCGAACAATTTGGCTGCTAATTGATAACCCTAAACCCGTTCCTTTACCGGCGGGTTTTGTGGTAAAAAAGTGATTAAATATTTTATCTTTGACTTCTTCAGTCATGCCAGGGCCGTTGTCGGAAATGCGGATGATTGCCCGATCGCCTTCCGCCACTTCTGTGCTAATCTGAATGCTAGGACAGCTTCTCTGGCTATTCAAAACAGGCGAATTAGAAGTGTCTCGCAAAACATCAATGGCATTACTGATAATGTTCATGAAGACCTGATTTAGTTGCCCTGCATAACATTCAACCAGCGGTAAATCGCCGTACTCTTTAATCAGTTGAATATCTGGGCTTTTGCCATTTGCTTTCAGTCGGTGCTGGAGAATTAGCAGGGTACTGTCTATTCCTTCGTGAATGGAAGCAAAACTCATACCGTCTGTGTCTAAACGCGAAAAATTGCGCATCGACGAAATAATCACGCAGATTCTGTCAGTTCCCACCTTCATTGAACAAAGGAGTTTTGGCAAGTCTTCCCTTAAAAAATTGAGTTCTACTTTCTCAATTTCTTCTTGGATTTCTGCTACTGGAGTGGGATAATATTTGTCATATAAATTGACTAGCCGCAATAAATCTTCAACATAATTGCGGGCGTAGGCGATATTTGCACCAATAAAGTTGATTGGATTGTTAATTTCGTGGGCAATTCCTGCTGTCAGTTCTCCCAAAGCTGATAACTTTTCGGTATGTACTAATTGAGCTTGGGTTTCCTGGAGTTGTTGCAAAGCTAGTTCTAGTTCTTGGGCTTTTTCTCTCAGTTGAAACTCAGATTGTAGCAGCGCTCTTTTGGCTGCTTTCCGCTCTAAAATTTCTTTACTTAAAGAAGCATTTGCTCTGGAAAGTTTTGCTGTTCTTGCTTTCACTCGCTGTTCTAATACTTCTGCTAGTTCAGCAAGTGCTGCCTCCGCTTTACGGCGTTCTGCAATCTCATTTTCTAATGCTAAGTTGGCGGCTTCTAGCTTTGCAGGACTGGGAAGTGCCAGTGCAAAAGGCATCAATGTTAATAGCAACAAAACTGAACTTCCGGCTACGAAAGCTGTAATGGCTTTCATGAACTCTGACACTAAAGATTCAGGAAACCAAACATACCATGTTTCTATGACGTGGATTGTCCCGCAGGTGACCAAGAAAGCTCCAAATACCAGGAACATCCACTGAAAGGGGATATCTCGCCCTTTGTAAAGGGCATAAACTAGCATTGTGGGAATTGCATAATAGGAAACTACGATGATAATTTGCAGCCAGTTCCAACTAGGCATTCCCGAGTTGACTAAAACCGAAGTAATTGCTAAGCCAATCATAAAAATCCTTGATGGTAATCGGGTCAAATTTTACGAAATTATACTCGATTAGATCAATGCACCATTTATTGCGATCGCACTTTCTTTCCTATTTCGTTGCCTGTGTTTTTTTGAATGGGAAAAAGACGCGACCTGCCAGACTTTGGAAGTAGATGCCACCGACAGTACCTAAAAACACTAAATAGGCGATCGCCTGCACTACATAGAGCTTATCCGTGTAGCCAAACAACGCACTCAACAACAAACCGGGAAACTTTTCTTCGGGAAGCAGTTTCGAGGTATTCCACACCATCGGCCCGAGAATGCAAGAGTGCACTTTGGCAAATCTTTCGTAATAGAAACACAGTGCTGCTGACTCGCGATTTGCTTGCGATAAAATATTCACCGCACTGTCAAACAATCCCAAAGTAGATACCACTAAACCCGCTACAATGAAGAGCAATAAAATGCCCATATATTTGAAAAACAGGCGGATATTAATTTTGACTCCCCATTTAAACAGCAGGACACCAAGTCCGGTGGCTGAGAGAATGCCCGCCAAAGCACCCATCGCTGGCATAATCCCTTGTTGAAACTTGGCAACGACAAACAAAACGGTTTCAAATCCTTCGCGTAAAACGGCAATCAAAACTAAACTAAATACGCCCCAGCCGGCATGAGAATTTTGCGTTAAGGCAGCACTTACGGCGCCTTCGACTTCGGCTTTCATAAATCGCGCTTGCTTGGTCATCCAAATCAGCATCCAGCTCAGCATTGCGATTGCTAAAACCCCAAAGGTTGCCTCTAGCAGCGACTCCATAATTGGTGCAAAAGGCTGATTGGATGCGGACAAAATTTGAATAGTCCAGCCGAACAGTACACCTATCAAAGCACTGGCGATAAGTCCTACAGCAACACCGCCGAAAGCCCAAGGATTTAAATAACTTTGCCCTGATTTTTTGAGGCAAGCTAGAACGATTCCGACAACTAAAGCCGCTTCAACTCCTTCGCGGAGAGTAATTACAAATGTGGGCAATGCTTCGCTAAAATTCATCTTTTTCTGGTGGGAATGGAAGTGGTTAATGAGGGAGGTAATTGGCAGATTATTTACCAATTACCGCTCTTGATGAGAGTTAATTTTTTAGGAGGCTGGTTTGAGAACTTTTTGGCTGTCGTTCTCGATCGTTTTAATTAGCTGGCTGACTTGTTCGGTGGTTTTTACGGGGGCTGCAGGCGCGATCGCAGTAGGCCAATTTGCCTTAAGCTCAGTCATGTTGGCAACAATTGCTTTGTCGGTTTCCGGGCTAGTTTTAGCCACTTGAGCCGCAATATCTTTGTACAGCATTTCCGCGTACATGACGAAACCCCGCGAATCTTGGTATTCAATAATTGCGGAAATTTTGCCGTTAGCAACTGCCGCTCCGTATTCAGAATTAGCTGTATCCAGCAAGCCGTTAATCACTTGCAGCACGAATTTTGGATCTTTTCGTTGCGCTTCGGGAAGAGCGGCAATTGCTCCATCTACAGCTTGCATCGATGTGGTAAATTCCGCATTCACTTGCGCCGGATCTTTTGCACCTGCTTTAACTAAATCCTGCAATTTAATTAAAGTAGCCTTAAATTCAGGAATTTTACGCTCGTTGAGCTGATCTTCCACATCGGCATAAATTTCTTCGACTGGATGCCCGATGTGCGGTTCTGCTTGGTCGGGTTTGCCTTGATCCAAGAGTTCTTGGGCTACGAAAAGATGCCCTTTCATCAAGCCGAGTTTAGTCATGTAGTCTACATCTTTGGCTTCGCCTGTGAGTACGATATCCTCAATAGTTACCAAGTCTTTGATTTGGTCGAATTGGGCTTGAGTAATGACATTTTTTGAAACCAATTCTTCGACTTTTCCGTAAGGGCGGCTGGCTTGAATTTTGTTAGAAAGTGCCGGTACTCCTAACTTGGCTTCGAGTTTATCTAACTCTGAAAGAATGGCAGTATTGATGTTGATGCCGCCTTTGCCGCCGTGGTTCATGCTGTGACCGCTTGTGGATGCGGGACTGGCTGTAGCAGCGGGTGAGGGTGTGCTGTCGGTGTTGCTGGCTGTGGGGGAAACGCAACCAGCCAGAGCAACGAGGATGGCTGTAGCAGTGACTGTAGGTAATAAACGAAAAGTTGATAACATGGCAGTTGCTAATTTTTACGTTATGTGCATTTGAGTTCACAAGTTATTAAGAAAAATTCTCAATTATTTGCGAGCTATTCATTTTACCTATTTGCGATCGATCTTGTCAAATAATTTCATACTTTCTTTATTTGAATCGGCGCACCCTGGTAACAGGATTTTGTTTAAGTGATAACTTCAAATACACCCATGCAGCCAGCTTCCGCGATCGCATCTTGATGGGGATGAAACATATATTTTCCGGCGTAGCCGTAAGTAAATTCTAAGATATGTCTTTCAGCTACTCCCATTGTGATGACATCAGTTCTTTCACTGGGAGTTAAAGTCATTCCCGTGCGATATACGTCAAAAAAGTTGGCGTGCAAGTGGAAGGTTACTGCTGCTTCGTACTCAATCAGGTTCAGAACGTAAAGCCGAACTAGCTGATTTTTGTAAATAGGGATCGGGTTGTTCATATAATAATCTGGCAACCCGTTAAAAGCGTAAAGTTCGTTCTTTTCGTCATCGTTTACGTCATATCCACCCATGATTAACATGATTTCATCTGCGGGAGGACGTGGTTTTGGCGGATCGATGATGAACATACCATAAAGTCCTTTACCGACATGGCGAGTTACAGGAGCAATATGGCAGTGATATAGATGCACTCCGTAGGGATTGGCATCGAATTCATAAATAAATACCGAACCGTTTTTCACTGGTTTAACGCCATCCATTTCGCTGGTATGAACGCCGTGAAAGTGCAGCGAATGAGAATGTCCGGCTTTGTTATAAAAAATGACGCGGATACGATCGCCCTCTGTGGCTCTCAATGTCGGCCCCGGCACGCGATTGTTCACGTTCCAGGTGTTGAAGGTGACGGCGCTGTTAAGTTGGACGATCGAAGTATTAGCTTCCAAGCGAAATTCCCGAACCGTGCGCCCGTTTTCGCGCGTCACCGTGCCGTAATCAAAATCCCGCGCAATTTGCATCGGGTTGATATTGCTAACTGCGACTGCATCTGCGGGCATGGGCGGTATTCTCGCGACTGGTGTCGGTTTGCGAGTCAAGTTTTGAAGTGCGATCGCGCCCCCCGCTACCCCAGCACCAGCTATTCCTAGCTGTAGCAGTTGGCGGCGACTCCAGCGCCCAGCCTTTTTAATGGCGGGACGATCGGATAAATCTGTCATACTTATTGATAATTTTTCTCAAAAATTCGCTCGTGGTTGATTATAAGACATTACCAGCTTGTTGTCAATCATTGTCAACTGTTATCTTTTTCTGCGAACCCAATCGATTTTAGATTTTAGATTTTAGATTTTAGATTTATTCCCGTCAGTCAGCCTGCGCGTTGGAATGAATCCGGGGGCTTGCGATCCAATTAGTTTCCGTCATAAAATTTCATGCTGATTTCATCTCAGTATGTGAGCTTAGATGTTGGGGTAGATGCTGCCGATCGCTAACAATGTATAAGGATTTACCGCTATAAATTAGAGTTATGAGAATTTTGCTAGTTGAAGACGAGCCAGATTTAGGGAAAGCGATCGATCGCACTTTAAAGCAGGAAAAATATATAGTTGATTGGGCTTTGGATGGCAGTGAAGCTTGGGAATATTTAGACAGTAACTGGACGCAATATAACCTGGCTATTTTTGACTGGTTGCTACCAGGATTGTCAGGATTGGAACTTCTGCAGAAATTACGTGCTAACAATAGCGTCCTGCCCGTCTTGATGCTAACAGCAAAAGACCGAATGGAAGATAAAGTTGCGGGACTAGATGCCGGGGCTGACGATTATTTAGTTAAACCCTTTGGGATGGCAGAACTGTTAGCGAGATTGCGGGCTTTGCAAAGGCGATCGCCCCAAATTCAACCGCAACAGCTACAGGTAGGAAATCTGGTTTTGGACTGCGGAAATCGAACTGTGCGCCATCTCGATCGAAGTGGCAACAGTCAGATAATTGCTCTAACAAACAAAGAGTTTCAATTGCTAGAATACTTTATGAAACATCCCAACCAAATTATCACTACTGACCAAATTCGGAATCAACTATGGGAGGCGAGCGCAGATACCTTTAGCAATGTGGTAGCAGCTCAAGTACGCTTGCTGCGGCGCAAACTTGAGTCGGTGGGCGGCGCGAATTTAATTGAAACTGTACACGGCGTCGGATACCGCATGAGAAATTAAAGCTGTAGGAGCAACGGCGGGGCGATTATACCTCGTTTCCAGTATCGGGCTATAATATAGAAAACTCCATCAGAAATATAACTGCCATGAAAGATTTAATCCAACAAGAGTTAGAAAAGCTCGATCTAGAACAACTCAAACAAGTATTTGAATTTATTTCCTTCCTGAAATTTCGTGCCAGATTAGTTACTAATCTAGCAGTAGATGAAAGTAACTTAGCCACACTCTACAGCGAATTTGCCGAAGAAGACCGACAACTTGCGGAACTCGGAATTAGCGAATATGCAGAACTCCTAAAACATGAGGATTTGCAATGACAGCCAGACGGGGTGAAATCTGGATTGCAAACCTCGATCCTACACAAGGTTCCGAACAGGCTGGTGTACGTCCCATAATTATTTTCCAGAACGATACTATTTCGAGATACACGACTACTATTCTCAGTATTCCTTTAACAACTAATCTGCGGCGTGCCTCTCTCCCTTCATGTGTTTTCATTCCCAACGGTGAGGGAGGATTGACTCAAGATTCCGTTGCATTGTGCCATCAAATGCGAGTTTTGGATAAAAGACGCTTGCGAAATAAAATTGGTGAAGTTAATTCAGATATCTTGGTACAATTAGAAAATAATGTATTATTTACCTTGGGATATTTACCTTAAAAAAGAGCGCTAGACTCAATGTGAATCAAAATAAACTATTTAACCGAACTCGCTGGCAATTAGCCATTTCCTATGCGGCTGTAATGGGTTTGATTTTGAGCTTGTTGGGATTTGGCGTATATAAGGCGATCGCCCACGCTCACTGGATCGCCATAGACCGCGAATTAGAATCGGTAGCGGGGACGCTACACGACAGCCTCGAAATCAAATTGCAGCAGCCAGGACGCCTAGAACCAATAGTCAATGAACTTTTGCCCAACCTCCGCATAATTGGAGCTAACGGCATTAAAGAACAGTTGCCAGAGCGCCATATTTTAAGCGCTATCAACCAAAGCTATTATTATATCCGTTTATTTGATTATTCTGGGAAATTAATTGCGACCGCAGGCGCTTATCCAGAAGAATTGCCACCAGAATTTAACTCCTATTACTGGCAAACAATAACTGACACCAAAGGCAATGTTTATCACCAAATTTCTGTAGCGCTACACACCCAAACACAGCAAGATTGGGGATATTTTCAAGTTGGCCGTAGCTTGCAAGACTTCAATAATTATCTCAATACAGTGAAATTGGTTTTGAAATTAGGATTGCCTACAGCATTGATTTTGATAGGCTTTGCTAGTTGGTTATTGGCTGGACTGGCTATGAAACCGATTTATTCTTCCTACGGACAAATCCAACAGTTTACAGCGGATGCTGCTCACGAATTGCGGACGCCTTTAGCGGCTTCGCAGGCGACAGTAGAATCAGCGCTGTTGACGCCTCAATTGGATGAAAAAGAAGCGCGGGAAATTTTGCGGACGATCGATCGCCAAAACCGACGGCTGACTCAGTTAGTGGCTGATTTGCTGCTGCTGGCTCGCATGGATAATCAAGCGATAGGCGATCGCCCTCAATTGTGTTGTTTGAATGACCTGGTTAGCGATTTAGTCGAGGAATTGGCAGCAATGGCGATCGCTTCTAAGGTAACGCTAACATCCTCAGTGCGGGTGCAGCAGCAATTAAATGTTGTCGGCAATTCCGACCAACTTTATCGCTTAGTTGCTAATTTAATTGTTAATGCCATTCAATACACTCCGGCTGGGGGAAAAGTAACAGTTATTTTAGATTGCAGCCACCAGGAGGCGATCGTTCAGGTTCAAGATACCGGTATTGGGATAGCAGCGGCAGATTTAGAGCGAATATTCGATCGATTCTACCGAGTCAACAGCGATCGATCGCGCCATACCGGCGGTTCGGGACTGGGATTGGCGATCGCCCAAACCATAGCCCGAGCACACCGCGGCAGCCTCAGCGCCCGCAGCGAATTGGGGCAAGGCGCTACTTTCCTGCTGCGGTTGCCTTTGTGAGCTACTATGTGAGGGAAACCGAATCATCTTTTTGGGGTAATCCCTTTTGCAAAAGGTAGCGCGATCGCCCAAAATCATTAAATAGCTAAGTAGGTAAGGAAAAAAAACATAGTATCTTGTAGGGGCGGGTTTAGCTAAGAATTTATCATACAAGCGAGAAGATGAGTGCACTCACCCGCCCTCTCCATCTAATGTTTATTTGTAACTACCTACTTATCAGCAATTAGCAGTCATCAGAGAGAAAAATTATGACAGTTTTAGAACAGGGAACAATCTCAATCCATACCGAAAATATTTTCCCGATTATCAAGAAGTCGCTATACACCGACCACGAAGTCTTCTTGCGGGAACTAATTTCTAACGGCGTCGATGCCATTGCCAAACTCAAAATGGTTTCCCGTTCCGGCGAATACAGCGGCGACATGGGCGAACCGCAAATCAACATAGCGATCGACAAAGAAAACAAAACCCTCTCAATTTCCGATAACGGCATCGGCATGACTGCCGACGAGGTAAAAAAATACATCAACCAAGTCGCTTTCTCCAGCGCAGAAGAATTTATTCAAAAATACCAAGGCAGCGGCGACGACGCAATCATCGGTCACTTCGGCTTAGGTTTCTACTCTTCTTTCATGGTGGCGAAGAAAGTAGAAATTGATACTCTTTCTTACCAAGAAGGCTCCCAAGCAGTACACTGGTCTTGTGACGGTTCTCCCGCTTTTGAACTATCAGAATCCTCCCGCACGGAACGCGGCACTACTATTACTCTCACTCTCCAAGATGAAGAACAAGAATATGTAGAACCCAGTCGCATTAAGCAGTTAATCAAAACTTACTGCGATTTCATGCCCGTTCCCATCAAATTTGAAGGAGAGGAACTCAACAAGCACAAAGCAATTTGGCGGGAATCTGCCAGCAATTTGCAAAAAGAAGATTACTTAGAACTGTACCGCTACCTTTACCCGTTCCAAGACGAGCCGCTGCTGTGGGTACACTTGAATACAGATTATCCTTTCATTGTCAACGGGATTCTTTACTTTCCAAAACTGCGCCCGGATGTCGATGTTACCCAAGGCAATATTAAGCTATTCTGCAACCAGGTTTTTGTCAGCGACCACTGCGAAGAAATTATCCCGAAATTCTTGATGCCGCTGCGGGGAGTCATTGACAGTACCGACATTCCGCTGAACGTTTCTCGCAGTTCTTTGCAAAGCAATCGGACTGTGCGGAGAATCGCTGATTATATTGCGAAAAAAGTGGGCGATCGCCTGAAAGAACTCTACCGCGACGATCGCGACGAATACATCCGCTGCTGGCAAGATATCGGCACTTTTGTCAAGTTTGGAACTCTCAACGATGACAAGTTCAAAAAGCAAGTCGAAGATATTTTAATCTACCGCAGCACCTACGAACCAACAGCCGAGAAGCCAGAAACTGTGACGCCTGAAGTGCAGGTGCAAACAGAGGAAGGAGATTTGTGGCAAGATGTCACTCCGAAGTCGGAAAATTCTAGTTCCACGCAGCCTTACACGACTCTAAAAGAGTATTTGGAACGCAATCAAAAACGCCACGAAAATCGCGTGTTTTATTGTACCGATCCGGCGTCTCAAGCAACTTACGTTGCTATGCACAAAAGCCAAGGTTTAGAAGTGCTGTTTATGGATTCTTTCATCGACACGCACTTTATCAGCTTCTTGGAAAGAGAATACTCAGATGTCAAATTCTCGCGGGTTGATTCCGACATCGACGAAACGCTAATTGACAAAGAGAAAGAAGCGGAAATTGTCGATCCGGCGACGAATAAAACTCGCAGCGAACAAGTTAAAGAAATGTTCCAAAAAGCTCTCAATAAGCCGAAAGTGAACATTCGCACAGAAGCTTTGAAGTCTGACTCTGCGGAGGCCACGCCACCTGCGATCGTACTTTTGCCGGAAGCTTTGCGCCGGATGCGGGACATGACGGCGCTTTTGCAGCAGCAAGCGGCCGAATTCCCCGAAGAACACGTTTTGCTGGTGAATACGTCTCACCCGCTGATTCAAAATCTGGCTAGTTTGAGTCAGGGTGCGATTATTCAAGGCGGCGGGGAGTCTCCTTCGGCCGAGTTGGCGAGTATGATTTGTCACCACGTTTACGACTTGGCTTTGATGGCCCAGAAGGGTTTCGATGCTGAAGGGATGAAGGATTTTGTCGAGCGATCGAATCAAGTGTTGACAAAATTGACTCAACGTGCAATGTAATTACCCCCCCAACCCCCCCTTGCTAAGGGGGGGAGCAAGAGTTTATTTCTATTGGTAAAGGGATAAGTCAAGCCTTCTTCCTTCTTCCTTCTTCCTTCTTCCTTCTTCCTTCGGGTATAATGAAATGCTGCACGCAAAAAACGGTAATCTGGAGGGCAATATGTCGCGGAAATGTCAGCTAACGGGGAAGAAGGCTAATAACGGTTTTGCAGTTTCTCACTCGCACCACCGCACTCACAAATTGCAAGACGCAAATTTGCAGTGGAAGCGGGTTTGGTGGCCGCAGGAGAAGCGCTGGGTAAGATTGCACCTTTCTACAAAGGCAATTAAAACCTTGCAACACAAGGGTTTGGAAATTATGGCGAAGGAAGCTGGAATTAATCTTTACAAGCTTTAAAAAACTTAGCTAAATTAAAAGGAGGGCGATCGCACACTTGAAAGTGTGCGATCGCCCTTACTTTTAGAGAAAAACCTTTACTAGAGCAATTTTCGGCATTTCAGTAAATAAGTAGTCATCTGACCTTTGCCTTTAACTTCGATCGCGCCGCGGTTTTCAAAGGAATACTTTTCTCGCAATTGCTGATAAGTTATCTCTGTTACCTGAATGCACCCCGGCTTGCCGTGGGATTCCATGCGGGAAGCGGTGTTAACCGTGTCTCCCCACAAATCGTAAATAAATTTTTTAATGCCGATAACTCCGGCGACAACCGGGCCGCTGTTGATGCCGATTCTGATGCTGAAAGCTTGGCTGTGGGTATTGCTGAACTCAGTAATTGCCTGCTGCATATCCAAAGCCATTTCTGCGATCGCTTCTGCGTGATCCGGGCGAGGAATTGGCAGCCCTCCAACTACCATGTAAGCGTCGCCAATGGTCTTAATTTTTTCCAAACCGTGCCTTTCTGCTAGGTTGTCAAATGTCGAAAAGATGTCATTCAGCATGGCTACTAATTGCGTTGGAGAAACTAGGGAACTGAGTTGAGTAAAGCCTACTATGTCGGCAAATAAGACAGTAACGTCAGCAAAAGTGTCTGCGATCGTACTGTCTCCCCGCTTCAACCGATTTGCTATTTCTTCAGGCAGAATATTCAACAGTAAACGTTCTGATTGTTCCTGTTGAACTCGCAGTGCATTTAAAGTATCATTGAGAGCATTAGTTCGTTCTTTCACTCTAAATTCTAACTCTTCATTGAGCTTGCAAAGCGCCATTTCAGCTCGCCTGCGCTCTGTAATATCCGTACCGATTCCCAGCATTCCTGCGAAATTTCCTGCCGCGTCAAACAGCGGTTTATTTGCCCACGATACCCAAACCAGCTCGCCGCTGCGTCGCATACTTTCATTTTCATTTCGCGTGTATTGTTCTGGGTTTTGCAAAATATCTCTCAACTTTGCTCCCAAGTCATTTCCTTTTGTATCTACCTCGGGAATAATTGTTCCCACTGCGTGTTTGCCTATTATCTCTTTTTCGTCGTAACCGAAAAATTTCTGTGCAAATTCGTTAAAAAAAGTAATATTTCCTTCCGTATCTATTTTTAAAATAATGCTGTTAGCATTTTCGACTAATTCCCGATACTTAATTTCGCTTTGCCGCAGTGAATCCTCTGCTGAGGCGCGTTCGGCTACAGTGGCGGCCAACAGCAGCGATGTAACTACAATTACGCTCATAAAAGCCTGCAAAAACAAGATAGCCTGATTAATATTGTCCGCTTTGGCAATAAAGGGGCCACCTCCCTGAGAACCGCCCCAAATTGCAATACTGGATACAATGAAAGATGCTAAAACAGCCCCGCCCTGGCCGAATTGAATGGTTGCCCAAATTACTAAGGGAAATGGCAAGTATTCGAGGGGATAATGGGAGAGATAGCCTTCACTTTTTGAGTTGTATACTAGCCAACTGACTGTTACTAATAACAGCAGGCAGATTACGGCACTGATGCGATTTACAAGAGTTTTAGAACCTGGAATTTGTGAATTGCTTGGTACTTGTTTTTGGTTGTATATAATCAACAGCAGGGGAGTAAAAATTAAAACTCCTAATGTATCTCCGAGATACCAATTCCAGCGAATTTGCCAATATTGGCTCCAGTCAACTAAACCAGTTACACAGAGCCGCAGCGTGCCGATAGTGCAGTTGATTTGGGTGGCAACTAGAGCACCGCAAAAGACTAAATTGACTACATCGATCAGCCGATCGAGTGAGGGGCGAAACTTGAGCTTTTGGAGCAAAGTAAATGCGCACACAGCTTGTAAACAAGCGCAAAAGGCACTAATTGTTGCAAGTGTTAAAGACACCTTAAGGTTAATAGTCTCGTAAAAAAATACGCCTAAAGCTATGCCCGGCCAAAAGCGCCCACCAAATAATAAAATTGCAGCTTGTGCAATTCCTGCGGGCGGCCAGACGCAGGTAGCTAATTTATTTACGCCGGGGATTGAAACTGCTATTTTTGCTCCCAAAGCGTAAGCAAAAGCAATGGCAGCTACTTTGGCTAAGTATTGCCAATTTCTAGGTTGAGTAAATCGCAGAAACAGATTTGTGTTTTGGTTCATACTGAGTTTTATATTTTTAACTAACTATAGCAACCGCACCCGAGAATTTGGAGATTATTAATTTCTGAAACATGAGTTCTTATATTCCTTCTTCATTGTTCCTTATGCTATAAATTGAGACCTGTAATAAAATAAGTGTCCATTTTACCTTGGCTTTTGACTTCAATTCTGCCGCGACTTTGCAATAAATACTTGTCTTGCAATCGCTCATAAGTTGTCGCTGTTACCTAAATGCACCCAGGCGTGCCGTCATATTTCATACGGTAAGCAGTGTTAACGGTGTCTTTCCACCAATCGTAAATAATTTTTTTAAGGCTGATTACTCCAGCGACAACCGGGCTGCTGTGGATGCCTATTCTGATGCTAAAATTTTGATGGTGGCTATTTCTGAATTCAGCAATAGCCCATTGGTAACAAGTTAAGCCTGTATGGCAGTTGTCAAGGGGATTTCAGAAGAAGTATCAAAGAAATATTGGTTCTGG
>NZ_JAUBRK010000022.1:0-114333 GCF_036701825.1 Microcoleus sp. MOSTC5
ATAATCAGTTACACTAACCAAGGGGTTAGGCTAACCGTCCCTGGATTTTTAATCCATTTAGGTTAAACGAATCGCACACCGATTTAATAACTATAACCTTCTTCTCTTCTTCTCTTCCTTCGTGTCCTAGCGCTTATGCGGTTCGTTTTAAAAAAGCCTTCTTCGCCAATCATCCAAAAAAACGATAACAATATTCTATTATTAATACTTCAGACAGATGTCGAGATAGCTGTCATGCTGGTAATCTACTCGCTAAACTTTTTAGGTATCAAGCCTGTGAACAAATTTTTATTTCGAGCCGCGATCGGGCTGTTAATGGCATTTTTTGGGGCAATTACCTATTTTACAAACGACGTACAAAATCCGGTAACAGGAGAGAGACAGCGGGTGCAGCTTTCTCCCCGCCAAGAGATAGTTTTGGGATTGCAGGCGCGAGATCAAATGGCCTCCAAGTACGGGGGGCTTTATCCCAGCCAGAGTATTCAGCAGTATGTCGATCGAGTAGGAGAACGAGTTGTCAACGGTTCGGTGGCGAAACAAGCGGGTTATCCGTTTGAATTCCACCTGCTGCGAGACCCCGAAACTGTGAATGCTTTTGCTCTACCGGGGGGACAAGTTTTTATTACTGCGGGGCTGCTGCGGCGGCTGAATTCCGAGGCTCAGTTGGCTGCTGTACTCGGACACGAAAGCGGTCACGTTGTAGGGCGCCACGCTGCGGAACACTTGGCAAAACAGCAGTTCGGCAGGTCTTTGGTAACGGCGGTTGGGGTGGCTACTAGCGACGATCGCGGGGGCGGCCAGCAGGCAGCATTAATTGCTCAAGCTGTCAATCAAGTTGTCGGTTTGCGGTACGGTAGATCGGATGAACTTGAGAGCGATCGGCTCGGTTTTCGGTTTATGACCGAGGCGGGTTACGATCCTAGAGGTATTGTTGAGGTGATGCAAATTCTCGGTGCGGCTAGGAAGGGCGAAGCGCCACCGGAGTTTTTGAGTTCTCACCCGAATCCAGAAAACCGAGTTCAAAAGTTGCAAGCTTTAATCGCGCAAAATTACCCTAACGGCGTTCCAGCTAATTTGATGTCTGGACGCGATGAGTTTGCTAAGAATGTGTCGGGGGGTTAGCAATAATTGCATCGGGCTTTACAAAAGTTATTACTAAAGGCGGATCTAAGTTCGGCTTGGAATTGGCACGATCGACTTAATGAGCGATCGAGCAATTTGAAAGTTAAAAACCATGATTGAATCTTGGATGATTATCGGCGGCGTGACTTTCTCAGTCGCCTTCGGCACTCTGTTTTTTAAACTGCGCGATATTAACTGGGCTGTCAAACTTCAAAGACCGGATTGGATGTTTTTTGAGCCTGCTATTCCCTTGATTTGGACAGTTATTTTTGCTTGCGGGGCCGGCAGCGCTACTTTCGTGTGGGAACAGGAACCCGGTAGTCTCAAAACTTGGCTGCTGATGGCTTTGTACTTGCTTTTAGAAATTGTAACAGTTGCTTATATTCCCGCTACTCTCAGAGCCAAAAGTCTCAAAGTAGGGACGATTTTGGGAGGGGCTGGCGAGATTTTGGGAGTTGTGCTGACGTTGGCTGTTTTGCCGATTTCTCAAACCGCGGCTTTGTTACTTTTGCCTTACGCGATTTGGGGTGCGATCGGCACTTATACTACTTGGGAAATGATTCAGTTAAACCCAGAATCTGCATAAATATTTGGTGTGGATTGCTGCATAAATATTCGGTGAGTATTTCGTACCTTACACCAAGGTAATTCGGTGCGCAATGCTCACCTTAGATCGAGGCAAGGTGCGCCGAAGATCGCCATCCGATCGTTGTTAGTTTTGAATTTGCTCAAAGCAACATTGGCTGGTTAACCCACCCATCGAGTGAGGGAATCCGCTTGACAGTGTGTGCGTATTGGGTGAGAAAATAAATGAATAAAACTGGTTTAAATTAAAGGATGACGGTTATCAATGGCAATTAAAGACCAGCCCCAACCACCTCGTTTTCGGCAAATTAGCAATATTTTGTTATTGCTCTCAAGTCTGTTTCTGCTGGCCAATATCTTTTTGCCGAATTTGTTCGGGCCGCAAATTCCGCAAGTGCCTTACAGCTTGTTCGTCCATCAGGTTCAAGAACAAGATGTGGCGCGAGCTTCGGTAGGTCAAAATGAAATTCGCTACCAGCTCAAAGGCGAAGGCGACAAACCCGGTCAAGTGCTGTCAACTACCCCGATTTTTGACCTGGATCTGCCTAAACTTTTGCAAGAAAAAGGCGTTGAATTTGCGGCAACTCCCCCTTCCAAAAATGGCTGGATCGGCAGTGTTTTAAGCTGGGTGGTTCCCCCGCTGATTTTTGTGGCGATTTTTCAATTTTTCGCGAACAGGCAGGGTGGCGGGCCGCAGGGTGCGCTGTCGATCGGCAAAAGCAAAGCTAAGGTCTATGTAGAAGGCGAATCGGCGAAAATTACTTTTGCTGATGTGGCTGGAGTAGAAGAGGCTAAAACTGAATTAGTCGAAGTTGTTGAGTTCCTGAAAACTCCCGATCGCTTTACGGCAATTGGCGCGAGAATTCCGAAAGGCGTGCTGTTAGTCGGGCCTCCGGGAACTGGCAAAACGCTGTTAGCAAAAGCAGTGGCTGGTGAAGCTGGCGTGCCGTTTTTTAGCATATCGGGTTCGGAGTTTGTAGAACTGTTTGTAGGTGTCGGTTCTGCAAGAGTTAGAGATTTATTCGAGCAGGCTAAGAAACAGGCTCCTTGTATTATTTTCATTGATGAATTGGACGCGATCGGCAAATCCCGCAGCAGTAACGCTAGCTTCGGTGGGAATGATGAACGCGAACAAACTCTCAATCAATTATTAACTGAAATGGACGGTTTTGCGGCGGGCAATACTACGGTAATTGTGCTGGCTGCAACTAACCGCCCGGAAAGTTTGGATGCTGCTCTGTTGCGCCCCGGTCGTTTCGATCGCCAAGTTTTAGTCGATCGCCCGGATTTATCCGGCCGCGAAGCAATTTTGAATATTCACTCTCAAAAAGTGAAGTTGGGCCCGGATATTGACTTGAAAGCGGTCGCCACTCGCACCCCCGGTTTTTCGGGCGCAGATTTGGCAAATTTGGTCAATGAAGCTGCCTTGCTAGCTGCTCGCAACAAGCGCCTAACTGTAGCTCAGGAAGACTTTTATGAGGCGTTTGAGCGCGTTGTCGCTGGCTTGGAAAAGAAAAGCCGGGTGCTCAACGAAAAAGAGAAAAAGATTGTGGCTTACCACGAAGTCGGGCACGCGATGGTTGGTGCTGCGATGACGGGCGGCGGCGAAGTGTCAAAAATCTCGATCGTCCCTCGCGGTATGGCTGCATTGGGTTACACGTTGCAAGTACCGACTGAAGACCGTTTCTTGTTAGATGAATCGGAGTTGCGCGGTCAAATTGCTACACTGCTTGGAGGGCGATCGGCTGAGGAAGTGGTGTTTGGTAGCATTACTACTGGCGCTTCCAACGACTTGCAAAGGGCGACTGATTTAGCTGAACGGATGGTGACAACTTACGGGATGAGTAAGGTTTTGGGGCCTCTAGCTTACGATCGAGGTCAACAAGCAATGTTCCTCAACGATGGTATGGGAAATGCCCGCCGTGCGGTAAGTGCTCAGACTGCTGAGGCGATCGACCAAGAAGTGAAGGAAATTGTCGAAACTGCACACCAGCAAGCTGTGGATATTCTGAAAGCAAATCGGGAATTGTTGGAAACAATTACGCAGAAACTGTTGGAAACTGAGGTGGTGGAAGGTGACGCACTTCGCGAATTCCTCGGTCAAGTGCGGCCTTTAGATAAGGTTGCGGCTTCAGTTTAATAGGGTTTAATTAAACCGCAGATGAACGCAGATGAACGCAGATGAGTGCAATATCATCTGCGTTTTTTGATTGACTACCCGAAAATTTATAATAATTTCAACTGTAAAGATTGTGGTCTGGGTCTAACCAGACAATATAAAAAATATTTTCACTAAAAAATCCATGCACCCTGCCGTATTCATTAGCAGATATTTGGAACTGGTAGGGGAGATTTACTAGCTGATCTTCATTGGGAATGCCGAAGCCATTAGGTTCTGTTGTATCTTGCCAGACTATTCCATGACAGCGCAGGCTTTTACTCTGATTATTGATAATTTCTTGAGATTTCAATTGTGGTAAATCGCGCAGCCTTCTCAATAGAGATGCTAGATATCTCGAATCTCGATCTGCAAGTGAAAATTTATCTTTATCATCCTGATAATACCTGAAAGAAAAACTAATTCCTTCGGGTATTTGTATCTCGACAACCTCTCTCTTGGCGGAAGATGGCTGACTGCGAATATTTGTGTCTTTTCTTTTTTTATTCTTCTTCGATGACACGGGTTTTGTAGTATGCTTTCATTAATTCCTTAGAAATAATAGCATGGCAAGGTTCATCTCTTGGCAACTCACCTCTAGCCTTAATCCAAGGGTCTTCGCGTCGCACCATCAATTCTAACTCATAAGCATCTCGAAAGAAATAATCATCGGATAACTCGTCTAAAAACTCTTGTACTTCCTGTGGGAATTCTGGTTTTTTAACTTCTTTGAGAATTGGCTTAAACCCAAATTGTTCTTTGTATTCATAAAATAAAGCCGGGATAGTCGGCCCGTGCACCCAGGCTTGAAAATCTTCATCAAAAAGCGGTTTATCTTCAAAGGCTAGATACCATGCTTGGGCATAGTACAATAGTTTTTGTAGCTTGTGGTTGCTGAGGTAGGAGCCTACGTCATTCGCGAACCAGATGTAGTAATCAGCCAGTTTGGAGGCTGTTGTTACTGTAGTTATTGTGGTCATATAATTCGACTCAATCTGCTCAAATACTGCACAGGTCAAACTCAGCAAAATTGGAGTAATCATCAACTCCCGAATCGGCTTATTCTCTTCTCTAAAAAGCTGCTCCAGAAACTCCTGTGCCTTGGTCAGTTCCGCCGACCGATCCCTCACCACCGCCTTAAACCAATGCTTTGCAAACGATCGCACCTGCGACTGATTAAAATCCGCTACCTCCACAAACTGAAAGTTTAGAGATTTCCAGTCCATTTCGCCCGTAAAACTCTGCGTTCGACACGTCACAATTACTTGCACCTGCGGATAGTGACGAGCAAACCACTTGATTGCCTCAGCGATGTTCTTTCCATCTTCCCCTGTCACCTCATCCAATCCATCCAGTAGCACCAGCGCCCGACCTTGCTTGAGTAGGCTTTTTGCATCTGATAACTCCCAACACTTCTCTAGATAAGGCTTTAGAGCATAAGCCACCTCACCTCCATCCTTCACAAAATCCCGCAGCCTAATCAAAATCGGAATCCGGTGCGCTTGTAATTTTCCTGCATTGGACTCCGTCACCACTCGTTGCAAATACGTGGTTTTTCCCGAACCCGGTTTGCCCACCACCATCAGGTTTTTATTGTTCGCCACCACCTCTAAGCCTGACTTTCGTTCCTGTTCCCTGCCCGATCCAATGCGATCAAAACTGCGATAGCTGGGATTTTTGCTGAAATCCTGCCACAAGTCATCGAGTTCAGACTTACGACTACTGCTCAGTTTCTCCAGAATATTGACATCCACAAACAAATCACCCAACGGCACCCCACGATCGACACCCCAAAGTGGCATCGTGCCATGTAAGCGTTGGATGTGATCGTGGAGGCGCGATCGTACTTGTTGCACCAACCCATCAAGATCGTTGACTTGGCTCGAAATATTTCTCGTCTGAATATTGGCTGGAAGTGAGGCTAAAGGCTGAGGTTCACATCCTTCAGGCACATCAGCCTTAACATCTTGCCAGTTCAGATCGAGCGCAGCACAGATTTCTTTGAAAATCTTGGCATTTTTGGGAGAGCCGTCAAAAAACTCATCAATCGTTGTCCGCGAGATGGCCGTCGTATTTTTTGGAGATGCCCCTTTCTTGTTTCTACGAGAATTACTGATGTGGGTTGCTAACTCTGACTTCGTGACAAATGAATTTGCCAGAGCCTCATTCGCTTTTTTAATTCCATCAGTCGATAGTTTGAGCGATGGTATCGCCTTTCCAGCCATAGTTACTATTTTAGTCTTTTAACTATCATAGCCACCTGAACAGAACCCGAACAGAACCTGGACAGAATATGACAAGCAGTTGGACATGACCTGAACCAGCTTCCTCGGTAAATTTTGGCATCTTGTTGAAAGCTCAAGAAAAAGGTAGATCTCATGAAAGCTTCCCACAAGAAAAAGTGGCTCAAAATTGTCGAGTTTGCAGTAGTGGGCGTTGCCAGTTGCCTCAATCCCCACGCAGGATTTCTGCTCTTTGCGCTCAAGCTGTGCTTTCAAATCCTGACAGCGTTGCAGAAAGATGAGCCGACTGAAACAGACAACGGCAAACAGACAAACCCGCGTTAGTGCGATCGCAAGTAATCGTATTAAGGGAGAGCAATCACAAGGCGCTCTCCCTTCGCACCAAACACCTTCTGACTGCCATTACAGTATAATTGGTGAATATGACATAGTAAAAATTGTACAGAAATCATGACTATCGAACTACAGATTTTTCAAACTGTCCTCAAGATGCCAGAATCTCTCAAACAAGAGATATTGCATTATGCAAAATATCTACTTGAAAAACACGCCAAAACAGAATCATCTCCAGAAGAAATTGAACAACCTCATGGTTATGGTAGTTGGGCCGGTCAGATCGTTATGTCTGATGATTTCGATGAACCGCTGGAAGATTTAAAGGAATATATGTAACATGGAATCCCTTTTAGATACTCATGCCTTTCTGTGGTATTTGCTTGGCGATTCCAATCTAAGTAGTAAAGCAAAAGAAGCGATCGATACTAAAACAGGTTTATATTTTAGTATTGCCAGTCTGTGGGAAATCTCTATTAAAATTAATGTCGGTAAGCTTCAACTGAATCGACCATTTGAAGACCTGCCCAAGGAATTGCAATACATTAACGCTCAAATTCTACCAATTACAGTTGAAGACACTGAGATTTACGCAGGTCTTCCTCTGCATCATCGAGATCCCTTCGATCGCATTCTGGTAGCACAGACCCTGAATCATTCGCTGGTTTTGATTAGTCGCGATGAGGCTTTTGATGCTTATCCTATTCAGCGAGTTTGGTCATGAAGAAGCCAAAACTTTTATACTAGCGATCGCCCCAACCTATCTCATTAGTCGCTCCCTACAGTTACCATGATAAACATAGAGAAACCCGGCTGCTTCAAAACACCGGGTTTCTAAATATTGTTGCTGCATTTTCGATCGATCAAATTCCGGGCACGTAGGCCATAACTGGAGTACCTTGCTGCTGCTGCGCGATTTCCAAAAGCCGCTGAATTCGCTCTTCAGTCGGCGGGTGAGTGCGGAAAAGTGACTGCAAACCTTTAGTCGAAAAAGGATTCACAATCAGCAGCGGCGACATCGCAGGATTGCCGTGCATCGGAATTTCACGACCGATTTTCTCTAATTTTTGCAGCGCGTTTGCTAAACCGATCGGGTTATTGGTAATTTCCACCGCACCGCTGTCTGCTGCAAATTCCCTCGTCCGAGAAATCGCCAATTGAATTACGGTTGCTGATAGCGGTGCTAAAATGATTAAAAACAGCAAACCAAAGGGATTCGGGCCTTGTCTGCTATCCCGCGTTACCGGGCCGTAAAGCGCTCCAAAAGTCAGAATTCGCCCGACAAATGTAATCGCGCCGGCAATTGTCCCTGCAACTGCTTGAGTGAGTGTGTCGCGGTTGCGGATGTGCGTCAGTTCGTGCGCTAAAACGCCTTCCAATTCTTCGCGGGAAAGCAGATTGATGATGCCTTCAGTAACTGCTATTGTCGCGTGTTCCGGGTCTCTTCCTGTGGCGAATGCGTTGGGAGATTGAGTGGGAACTAGAAATATTTTCGGCACCGGAATTTGGGCTTTTTCGCTCAGCGATGCTACCATATCGTAGATTTCTGGTGCTTCGCTGCGGGCGATCGGCTGAGCGCGGTAAGCCATTAACGCGGCCGTGTCGGAATAGTACCAAGAGCTAAAACTTGAGAAGGCGGCTAGCGCTAAACCGATGTAAAGTCCTTGCTCGTTCCCGATTAAATAATAACTTCCTAAAACGAGAAGGCCGCTTAGGAGTCCTAAGAGAGCGGCTGTTCTGAGTTGATTTGTTCCTAACATGGCGGGTTGAGGGCGATCGAGATTTTTTTATTTTTGAGCTTGTGATTAGATTTTCATATTTGGGGGCGATCGCGCCTCTATCTGCCGAAATAACTGCTGTCGCCAATAGTAGTATTTCACCTTTTCAGTCAGAAACTGGGAAGGCCTCGGAAGGCTCTCTCGCCTCCTCTCAAGAGGCTGCTGAGCCGCAGGATATGACATTTCCAGCCCGAACCTAGAACCCAGATTAAAAACAAAATAAACGCAGACAATCTTACATTCATCTGCGTTTGTCTGCGTTCATCTGCGGTTAAATTCTCCAACCCTAAACCGCTTGCACTTGCTTTCCCTCAACAGCAACAGGTTCTTGATATACAGTTTGAGACTCATTAGCCAAAAACTCGGCTAATTGAGCTTCAATTTCATCCCGCACAATTTGGCGGTATTCCAGGAAATGCTCGTTGTGAGCACACACAGTCAAATAATGATCCCAAACCGCAGGATTGCGCTTGAGAATGCTGAACAAATGATGCCAAAACTTCCAGCGAGTGCTACGCTTGACTCCCTGCCGCCACACCACAGTTAGCAGTGCTCGCAAGTCTATCCAACTGGGAACTCGAGCAGGTATCTTTGCTGTAGGTGCACCTAACATTAAGAAATGGCGATAAGTCCGGTCTAAATATTTCTCAGCATCGTACACTTCGCAGAATGCCTCGACATATTCGCGGGCAATATCTTCGAGAGGCCGCGTCGGGATAAAGTTCATTAAAGTAGTCTGGTTGAGGTTGCCAGATTTGTCGCGCAACCGCCCTTCTTTTGCTAATCTGTGGGACAATGCCGTGTGCGGCAAAGCTTGCAGCATTCCAAAGGTTGTGCTCGGAATAGCTGCTGCTTCGGCAAACTGGACAATCCGCTGACCGGCACCGGGTTTTTCGCCGTCGAATCCGATGATGAATCCGGCCATTACTCGCAAACCAGTTTTCGCAATTAACTCTACTGATTCGATCAGGGAATTGCGGGTATTTTGGAATTTCTTGGTCATTTGCAGGCTTTCTTCATCAGGGGTTTCAATCCCTAAAAACACTGCATTGAAATTGCAAGCTACCATCATCTCCATCAATTCTTGGTCTTGGGCTAAATCGATGGATGCTTCTGTGTTGAAAGTAAAGGGGAATTTGTGTTCTTCTTGCCAAACTTTTAAGTCTTTTAGCAACAGTTTGACGCTACGTTTGTTGCCGATAAAGTTGTCGTCTACCATGAACACGCCGCGCCGCCAGCCCAAGTTGTATAGATAGTCTAATTCTGCTATCAATTGTTGGGGGTTTTTGGTGCGGGGTTTGCGGCCGTAGAGGACGATGATATCGCAGAATTCGCACTGGAAGGGACAGCCTCGGGAAAATTGAATCGACATCGAATCGTAGGCGTCTAATTCCAGCAAGTCGAAGCGGGGAACGGGGGTTGTGGTAACATCTGGTTTTACGCCGTCCGATCGATAAATTCCGCTTTTTTCGCCCCGTTGTATTGCTTCGACGAACATCGGCAAGGTGATTTCGCCTTCGTCGAGAATCAGGTAATCTATGCCCGCTGCTTGAGGTTCTTCGGGTACGGAAGTGGGGTAGGGGCCGCCGCAAGCTACGGATTTACCGCGCCGTTTTGCTTCGCCAATTATGTCTAGCAAATCTTCTTTTTGGACAATCATTGCGGACAGAATAACGAGCTCTGCCCATTCCCATTCTGCTTCTGTGATTTGTCTGATGTTGCGATCGACTAACTTAAATTCCCATTCTTGGGGTAAAATAGCTGCTACCGTTACCAAACCCAGCGGTGGCAGCAGCACTTTACGATCGACTAATTCTAGGATTTTCTCGTAAGACCAAAATGTTTTCGGAAACAGGGGGTAAACTAGAAGAACTCGCATTATATGTTAAACCTCACATCAGTAAACAACTTGCGATCGGGCTGGCGTGTTTGAGAGTTCGATCGACTCTCAAGACTTAATGTTAAGGCTAAAATTACGATCTTGCACTCGATCGAATATCTGGCGAGGGGTGAAACCCCCTAAGACAAAGATCGTCAGCGCAATTTTTAGCTTGCAGTTCCCTGTTAAAGTTTGCAAATGCTGATATCTTATCGTATTTGACCCTTAATTGACGATAATCGCATTTAAAAAGCATGGGACTAAGGCAAAAAAGAATTTGAAAAACTTACATTATTCGTAAAATACACCTCGGCGCACCCTACATATATTTCGTAAGGTGCACATTCCCTCTTCCCTCTTCCCTCTTCCCTCTTCCTTCTTCCCTCTTCCCTCTTCCTTCTCCCCTAATTTGAATCTTTGCCGGGAATCCCGCTAGTTCTTAACATATCGGCCACTGTGGCGCAGTAACTCGGCATTCCTATGCTTTCGGGATTCACAAGATTTTGATAGGTAAAATGGCGGTAGCTGATGCAAAATCTATCCCAAGCAGCCACCTGAATTCGGAACAGCCAAATAAAGAAATTGGCTAGCCAAGCTGACAAAGTAATCCGAAAAAATATCTTTTTATTCAAATACTGGCAAGCTTGTTCTACCACTTCGTTAGCTGTAATCGCTGGATTTCCTAGCACAAAATGTCGCGGTTCCTCGGAAGCCGGCGGATGTTCGACTAAATAATTAACTACTTTAGCAATATCTGCGCCGTGGATGAAGTGAAAACTGCCATCTGCCTTAAACCAGCGAATCAAACCAATCCATTTTGCGACAAGTGGCAGGCCAGATGACAAGTGAGAGACTGGTTTTTCTGCGTCTCCTCCCAATACTAATGTCGGGTAAAGTGCCGTAATCGGAGGCACATTTGTCAAAGCTGACAAATGCACCATGCAATTGTATTTTGAGCTAATATAATCTGTTCCCAGTTCCCCGGCTTCTTTGAGCAAATTGTTGTCTCTACCGAGAATGCTGGCTGTTGAAAAATAAATTACTTGCTGGCAAGTCTGTGGCGAAAGTAGTTGAATTAAGCGGAGAGTTTTGGTTATGTTAACATCAAAAACTTCTTGAGTTCCTCCCCAAGCAGTAGCGGCTACAATTGCTACATTTATTGTTTGGAGAAGTTCGGCAAATTGCTCGATATCTCGCATATCGCCTTGTATTATATGGATGCCGGGGCGGGCTTTCCAATCAAATTTTAATTTTTCGGGGTTGCGAACTAAGAGGTAAAGTTCGTGGTTTGTTTCTTGAATCAAAGTTTCGGCCATGTAGTGACCGATACAGCCACTTGCACCCGTCACAAAAATTTTTTTGGAGTTCATTTTGCCGCAGGAGAAGAGGAAGGATTTGACGCTTTTTCGACGCTAGGGAGAGGGCATGGCCGTGTCCCTACAAATATCAGATGCAATTAAACTTAAATCTTACAGCATTCTCAATAACAGGCAAGATGCCTGTTCCACAAAAATTAAATTTTCTTGTGGGGTGGGCATCCTGCCCGCCCAATAAGGGACTATTGCAACAGGTGCAAAATGTCAGATTAACCGGACTCACTCGGATTATATATGTTTTTTCCACGGTAGGGATATGGCATTGCCCTATCCCTACAAATATCAGGTGCAATTAACCGGATTCGATCGGATTCTAGAATCGAAATCAAATCAAGCAGCAACTGCAAGCAATTTGTCGGCTTGTTTTGCGGTTTCAAAGAAGAAACGCACGTTATCTTCGGGAGTTCCCGGTAATACGCCGTGTCCCAAATTGAGGATGTGTCCGCGATGACCGGCTTTGCGAATTGTATCAAGAATTCGATCGCGAATAAACGGTTGAGAGCCAAACAACACGCCCGGATCGAGATTTCCTTGAACGTTCATATTCGGGCCCAAACGTCGGCGCGCGTCGGCCATGTCAACAGTCCAATCGACGCTGACGATATCCGCGCCGGATGTTGCCATGCGTTCGAGGATGCCGGCACTTCCAGTGACTAACAGAATTAGCGGGGTGTCGGGATGGGTTTTTTTGACTTGCTCGAATACTTGTTTCTGGTAAGGTAGAGCGAAGGTGTCGTAGTCTTGCGGGGACAGTTGGCCGGCCCAGGAGTCGAACATTTGCACTACTTGCGCGCCGCAGTCGATTTGATAGCGCACGTAAACGGCGATCGCATCTGCGAATTTTGAGAGCAACTGATGCAGTAAAGTTGGATCGGAAAATGCCATGTTTTTGATAATTGCATAATCCTTAGAACCTTTGCCCTCAACCGCATAGGCCGCCAGCGTCCACGGCGCGCCCACAAAACCGAGCACGGTGGATTTGTTGCCGACTTCTTCGCGCAGGGATTTGAGGATGGTTTTGATAAACGGCAAGCTTTCTTCCGGGTTCAGCGGTTGCAGGTTGTCGATTTGCTGCTGAGTGCGGATTGGTGCGTGGATAATCGGGCCTTTGCCTTCGGCGATGTCCATGTCGATGCCCAAACCGGGCATGGGTGTGACAATATCGGAAAACAGAATTACGCCGTCGGGTTGAAACGCGCGCCACGGCTGAAGGGAAACTTCGATGGCAACTTCGGGAATTTCGGAACGTTCGCGAAACGAGGGATACTTTTCTCGCAAATCTCGATAAGCCTTCATGTAGCGGCCGGCTTGGCGCATCATCCACACGGGCGGGCGGTCTAGGGTTTCGCCGCGGGCTGCCCGCAACAACAAGGGAACTTCATTTAATGCCGACATTTTAACTTTTCTCTACCTTAGATATTTTAATGCCTTTGGTAGCTTACCACTGTGCGATCGTCCTTTTCGACAAAATCTTGTGTGTACAAATGTGTATTTTGTCATGGCCAAAGAAAGTGAGGCGAGGGCCAATCGATTTTAGATTTTAGATTTTAGATTAAAGAATTGAAGCATTGACCCCACGGATAAATTCGGGGGCTCCTTTATCGGATACAGGTTTTTTATTTCTGGACGGATGAATCCGGGGGCTTGTATCCTGGATGCTTTCGGTTAGAGATCGACTGTATATAAAGGACTGGTATAAATCCTGTGTATACGCAAAGAAACCGGGTTTCTTCGTAGAAACCCGGTTTCTGATCCCGCGCTACAGTTTGACCTACTTACCTCGTTACGCACACTCCGCCTACGGATACGCGACATTGATCGCGGCCCTCATCGAACCTCCTATTATCATCCACCCTCGCTGAATCTAAATCTCTAGTCCGCGAATTGTAGTAATAATCTCCCGCCGGAAAGTTTCTAGTCGGGACAGCGCAGTAAGTTGAGTTTTGATTATTATCGTCAAACCTTACTCTCACCACAGAACGTCTCTCGCGACAATCAACAGACCGCAAGCCAAAATCATCTTGCAGAAGCTGTGCTCTGTCAGATCGACTGTCATATCGGTCGTTATCTCGCCCGGTGTACCAATCGTCCCGCGAATTGCGAGATCGTCTGTCGCCCCCATCAATTCCCGCAACTTCTAGGGTGTAGCTACCGCCTCTGGCAGCATCTTTTGCTAATACTAAAAGTTTGTACTCGCCACTACGGGGAATTTGATAATTAAAAGAACTGTCTTGCGTAAAAGCAACTTGTTTGTTGTTCTCGTAAAACAGTACCATCACGGGAGTAAAACCGCGACTTCTATCTGTGTTTAAAAACACTTCAATGTTATCGCCTTCGCGAGCGCTGAATGTGTATTCTTGGCCGCGCAATTCTTCCGTCGGAGAGCCCGGAACCCACATATTCCGGAAACGGTAAATCGGGGAAGTGCGGCGAATTACTCCATCTATGCGATCGTTATTCTGTATCTGTTCGCCAACTGCACTAGACGAAATGCCCGTGAGTGCCAATCCTGCAACTAGCACAGTGGCAGCAATACTTTTTAACAAGTTGTGCGTTCTCATATCAACCTCTGGAAAATTTTAAAATCTTTGTGCTTTCTTGGCGCCGACATTTGCATACACAATCCATTTTAAATGTAATTTCTGCCAACCGTGTCAACCTCACCCAACCCCAGGGCTGTTTAGCTGGTGCAAAATCTCATGTTAAATTTATAGACGTCGATCCTTAACCTAAAGTTGCGATTTATCGCCGCAAATCAGCAATCCCGATTCAGCGTCGAGACAAGCTGTAATTCCCATCGGTAAAGCAGCGTTAACCCCCTCGTGGCCGAAGGGCAAATCCGAGACTATGGGAATATTCAAGTCCCCCAGCCGATCGCGCAAAACCTCTTCAATGCTAAAACTGGGAATACTCGGGTCAATCTCGCAGCGACTGAAGCGCCCCAAAGCAATGCCCCGCACGCCTGCGAAAGCCCCCGCCATCCGCCACAAAGTCAGCATCCGATCGACCCTGTAAGGAGCCTCGGAAACATCCTCAAATGCGAGAATAACCCCGGTCAAATCCGGTTGATACGGGGTTCCGAGCAAATGAGAAGCAACCGTCAGATTCGCCGGAAACAGCCGTCCCGTGGCTTTTCCGCTGCCCCATCCTTTACCTTGCAAAGATTGTAAGGGACGACCTTCGATGCAGTCAAAAAGTCGATCGACAGACCAATCCGGTTCATCCGCCAAAGTTGTCAGCATCGGCCCGTGAACGCCCCAAATACCCAATTTGTCGTGATTCCACAGCAAAGCAGTAATGTCGGAAAAGCCGATTAACCATTTCGGCGAATGGGAATCGGGAGGTGGAAATTGGGAGTTTTCCGACTTTCCCACATTTCCTTTTTCCAAAAGTCGAGTGCTGCCGAAACCGCCTCGCACACAGAGAATACCGCGACAATCCGGGTCGTTGAGGGCATCTGCTAGCTGTCGGACGCGGTTTTCGTCAGAACCAGCCAAATAGCCCCAGCGATCGTCAAAACCCGGTGTTAATTCAACTCGATAGCCGCGAGATTTCCAAATTTCTACACCCTTTTCAAAGTTGGTTGATTCTCGCAGAGTGCCACTAGGGGCAATTACTTTGAGCAAATCTCCTGGTTGCAGAAATTTTATGTTAGTCATTAGTTATTAGTTATTAGTTAGTTAGTTATTAGTTATTAGTTATATGGTATTTTGTGAATCGATAATAATTCCCTATGGGCGGGTTTTACAGACAATTTCTGACTGAAACAGACAATCTCGCAAACCCGCCCCCACCCACCCATAGGTGTAGACCTACATTTTCGGATTCGATGCAAATTTCAGGTTGATATGGGTTATCGGTTGTGGCGGGGCGGGTTTATCTAGATTGTTGATAATCGTTAGATATTGTCGGTGAAACCCGCCCCTACTGGATATGGTTAATTATTGATTTAGGAGTGAGTTTTTCAGATTGTTTGTTAATGATTGCTAAGGCAAAGTTAGAATTTCCACCCCAGAATCAGTAACAGCCAGAGTGTGCTCGAATTGAGCCGAAAGCTTTCCATCCTGGGTGATCGCAGTCCAACCGTCGCCCAAAATTTCCACTTCCCAAGTACCCTCATTAATCATCGGCTCGATCGTAAAAACCATGCCTTGTCTGAGCTTCTTCCCCGTGCCCCGCTTGCCGTAGTGCAGAATTTCCGGTTCAGTATGAAAGACTCGGTGAACCCCGTGTCCAGCAAAATTTCGCACTACCGAAAAACCCTGTGCTTCAGCATATTCTTGAATCGCTGCACCGATATCGCCAGTACGAGCACCAGGTTTGACTTCCGCAATTCCTCTTCTTAAACATTCCTCGGTTACTTCAACTAACTTTTTTGCTAGGGGTGAAGGTTTCCCGACAAAAAAAGTTTTGGAAGTATCGCCGTGATAACCATCTACTAAAGGCGTTACATCAATATTAATAATGTCACCTTCTCTCAGAATTTGTTTAGCATTGGGGATGCCGTGACAGACTACTTCATTGACGCTTGCACACAGAGATTTAGGAAATCCTTTATAACCTAGCGGAGCGCTTTTTGCTCCGTGTGCCAAAGTCCAGCGTTCGGCTTCGTCGTTAATTTCGAGAGTGCTGACACCGGGTTTAACCATTGGTTCTAGGTGTAGGAGAAGTTCGGCAGCTAAACGGCCTGCTTGGCGCATTTTTTCGATTTCTCTACTGGATAAAAGCACTAAACGTTCGGTTGCCATAGTTGTTTCTGTTTTCTTTTTTTGTGATCGATTAAGAGTTTATTTAACTCAATTTTAGAATAGATTTGAACCAGTGTTCAAAACGATCGCCCAAAGCTCCCAAAGAATATTCTACCTCTGCTTGTCGCCGGCAAGCGCTGCGGTCAATTTGGTCTAAGCGGGCGATCGCACCTACTAAGCCATTTACACTATCAGGCTCCACTAAAAAGCCCGTCTGTCCGTCTCGAACAATTTCGGCAGGCCCCCCGCGCTCGTAAGCAATCACAGGCACACCGCACGCTAAAGCCTCGATCGCGACATTTCCGAAAGCTTCCACCCAGCGCGGCGTCATCAACAATGCTCGGCACTGCCGGACTTGCTCTTGCATTTGGGTTGTTGTCAGAAACCCTAAATATTCTACCGGAGCATCCGGGTAATCTGCACAAATTTTTTCCCAATAATCCTCATGTTGCATTTTGCCCATAATTTTTAGGGGAATGCCTGTAATTTTCGCTGCCGCTACTGCATCTTCTAAGCCTTTTTCCGGGGCGATGCGGCCTAGCCAAGCTAATTTAGACTGCGGTTGGTTGCAAAATTCGTACAGGGATAAATCTATGCCATTTCCCAACAACTGACATTCATCGGCAAAGGCGAATGTTTTGGCTTGAGAAGCGGTGTGAACTCCGATCGTACCTGGAAACTGGACGGCGGTTTGTCCGGCAATGCGATCGAGGGATGCCGAAAGGGAGCCCATGCTGATCAAATGTGCGATCGGAGTCCTAAAAAATGGCGTCAAATAAAACGGCAGCCAATCGTAGGCAAAGTTAAGAATGACATCCCATTCATCCTGAACTTGGCGAGCATATTCCCACATATTCGCAAGCACAGCATCGGCGGGCATCACAATACAAGCATTGTAATCTTGTGTTTGGGCGGTTACTTGCAAATCGCCTGTTATTTCAATTACTGGAATTGATTCTAAGACTGAACCTACTGGTGCTACGACTGCTATTTTATGACCGCGGCGCTGCAATTCTTTAGCAATGTTAAGGACCGTAAGTTCGACACCGCCACCCAACCCGGAACCTAGTTTACCGACAGAAGTTGACAGGAACAATAGTTTTAAAGAGTTATTAGTCATTAGTCATTAGTCATTAGTCAGCCTTGACTAATTCTAACATAATCTAAATTCTAAATTTTTCACTTTCCAATCTCCAATCTCAAATTATTTAAAAATTGCTAGATTTATCAATCTCTCCCAGAGCGCGGACGGATGCGATTCAACTGATTGATGGCCCAGCGAGCAGTTTCCTGAACTTCTGGATCGGGATCGTCCGTCGCACGGTGCAACAAGTGACTGATTTGATTCACCAATTCGTAAATCCGCGTCAAGTCGCGAATCGCATTTTTACGCACTTCGGGGTTTTCATTTTGCAGCGAAATTGACCAGGCATTATTCATGGGTTTGAGCGTGCGAATGCCAATTTCCGACAGACTTGCCAAAATTAAACTGTACTGCTTCGAGTCAGAATTTGCTAGCAAATCGAGCAACGGCTCAACTGCTCTGGAATCTCCCTGCTGACCGAGTTCCCAAATTGCTTTGCGCCTTTTTGCCGGATTTAGGTGCTGCAAATCTTCAATCAGTGCTTCAATAATATCAACTTTAGGTCTACCATCCGTTTCTGGAAGAGAAATATCTTTCTTCCGACTCGCGAGGGAATCGGCTCGATTAGTTGTTTCGGGAATGTTGAAACCTGTGTCGCTGTAGCCGTTGCTGTTAGTTTCCAAGGGCACGGTGTCGGAATTAATTCGATCGCCCTCGACAACTGCATCCTCGGATTCTGATTCCCCCAATTCCCGGATAAACGGTAAAGGCCGATCGCTGCTGTCGAGACTGTAGTCTTTTGGCAAATCAAAATGGTAGGGCAAAGCTGGCCGCGGTTTTTGTCCCCCAAAAGAAACCTCTTGATGTCCAATTTCCTGCGAGTTTGTAGGAGAATCGGGATTAGTGAATTGAGAGTTTCTTTGGTTGTGGCGATCGACTCTCCCCCGTCTTCGCCTTGAATGATTTGACTCGCCGTTGCTAACTAATTTGAGCATGATAAATACTGCCGCTGCCGTGACGACAACTGCTGCCAAACCCAACATTAACAACCCCCGCTGGCGAGACAAAATGACAATCAAATTAGATATCGGTTTGGGGATTTTTGAATTAGGTTTAGACGTTTTGGACGGCTTAGATTTGTTTTTATCGGGAGCTGGAGACGGTTTTGGAGGGTTGGAGTCCTGGCGATCGTCCGGGGGAGAGTTCGCCTGAGCAATTTCTAGGGAAACAGCCCGGTAGGAGGCATTGAGTACCTGTTGCCTTCCGTCGGCACTGGGACTGAACGCAGCGCCCAGACAGGCAATGCAGGTGAACAAACATACAAAGGAGCGGTAGTGCGCCATAAGACTCAATCCGGTTTTGAGAGGCAACGCCGCATGACGAGCTTTAGTTTAACCTTGAGTTAGCTCGATCCTAGCTGCTATGCGCTTAACTAACTCACAAATAGCACCAGACTCGCCAAAAACCCGGGTTTGAGAGGGCAGCGAGCCAGATCTGATTAACACAATTGCGTCATTGACGTGGAAGTCCTTTAACTAATTAGTTTGAGATGAGCTACATCGGCGGCCGCGAATAAAGCAGCGGCATCGAGAAAATTGATTGCAGCTCAGCTCAGCAAGCGGAGCCTTAGCTGCGTGCTGTGCACGCGCAGCGCCGCGGGGCCTCCGGGGCGCAGGCGGGCGATTGTTGCTCGCCGTCTATTTCTGACGGATAGCGTGGCATGACCAAGAGTTTAACAAGCTTCCGAGCCTGCAGGTCGATCGTTTTTGTCTTAATCTGGACGGAAGTCGGACAAGGTGCATTTGCAGTGGAAACGATTAACTGCATTTTTGAGTGTATTCTTGGCTGCTAAACCGAATATTTTCAGTACATTCCAGGACGCAATCTCGATCGAAGAAACCGGGTTTTTTTATCGAAACTGCTGTAAAAAAGAGAGCGCTGATTTGACCAATGTTAATTTCAAGGGGGGGAATTATGGCGGATAGAAGTTTTTGGGCGATCGACTAAGATAACCGTTAGGAAATATTGTATTCAGCAAGCAAGCGCCAAAAATCATACTATCTTGTAGAACTGGGGGCCAGTTTAGTTAGGAGCTATAGTGAGAGCGAGTAAACTGTTTAACGCAGGCGCCGTCTCCCTACGTTCTGTTTATTTGTACCCACTTACTTAAGCTAAATCAATCGGTATTTAATCCTGTGCCGCCAAATTTGATATAAGATCGAGCTAAATTTCTAGTGTGAGAGAGTAGAGGCATTTGTGAGCCAACAAGATATTTTAAATTTAGCAAAAGAAGGCGATGCCCTGGCGATCGCATTTCTGATCGGCCAAGCACTCGAAAGCTTTGGGGTTACGGCTAAAGCCAGCCGAGAAAATGACACCCTGCACCTGCTGCTGGAAGCAGAACAATTGCCCACAGAAGAAGCCTGCCTCCGAGTCGCAGTCAAAGGGTTGCAGCGGCTGCAACCAAATAACGTTTACTCAGTGACAGTTTACGGACGGCGGGGCGGCCAGCAATTGCCGGGTTGGACTCAGACGGTAGAATTAAAAAAACGCTTGACTTCCGCACCCGTGAGTGCATTAGTTGCCGTGAATGCAGCATTAGCTGCGAGTGAAGCAGTAGCCGCGAGTTTACCCGCTTCCCCTATTCCTGTGGCTTTGCCAAAGCTAGAAAAAACTCAAAATGCCACAACGGCGCCCACTCAAACACCAGAAAAATCTCCGCCCCAACCCCCTAAAATCCCAACTCCAAAACCCACAAACCAAAGGCAGCAAAAGCCATCACCGCAGCCAGAATTAGCCCGCACTAAAACTAAAAAATCTGGGCTGTCAGTCGGTGTTCTGAGTCTGATTCTCGTGCCGATATCCGGCTTTGTTCTGGCTTCTCAATTTTACAAATCCTCAAGCACCGCTACTATTAACCCTCTAACGTCAAACCCTGCGGTACAAAAAGCGATCTCGACACCCGCACCTGCACCCGCAGCCAAACCCCTTCCAGCTCCAAAATCGCCCTCCCCGGCTGCCAAAAAACCTGCCGCTGTGCCCGCAACTGTCAGCATCAAAGCAGTTGGCGACATGATCCCCGGCACAAATTATCCGTACAACAAACTGCCGCCAAAAAAAGAGCTTTTATTAGAGTCGGTAAAACCGTACCTCAAAGGAGCTGATATTCTGTTTGGCAATTTTGAAAGCACGATGACCGATTATCCTTACAGTTCCAAAGCAGGCGGCGGACGAATGCTGTTTGCCTTTCGGACGCCTCCGAGTTATGCCAAAATTTTCAAAGATGTTGGTTTTGATATTTTGAATGTTGCCAACAATCATTCTTACGATTTTAACGAGCAGGGATTTAAGGACACGATTAAAAACATCGACAGCAACGGCATGAAAGCTGTTGGCAAAAGAGATCAAATTGTTTATCAAAATGTCAAAGGCGTGAATTTTGCCTTTATCGGGTTCAGCAACTACGGCGAAGTTCACAATTCCTTACTGGAACTGAAAGCGGGGGCAGAAATTGTAAAAAAAGCGAAGGAAAAAGCTGATATTGTAGTGATATCAGTTCATGCTGGAGCTGAAGGAACGGGAGCTCTGAATGTGAGAAACAAAAACGAATTATTTTACGGAGAAAACCGGGGAAATATGGTTTTGTTTTCGCGGACGATGATTGATGCGGGAGCAGATTTGATTTTGGGACACGGCCCGCACGTTCCCCGAGCGATGGAGCTTTATAAAGGTAAATTGATTGCTTATTCGCTGGGCAATTTTTTGGGTTATCGCACTTTGTCCACAGCCGGAGCACTCGGTCAATCTCTAATTTTGGATGTGAAAATGACTCCGCAAGGGGATTTTGTTTCGGGTAAGATTATCCCAGTGGAACTTAATCGGCAAGGCATCCCATCTATTGATGACGATTTTAGGAGTGTGGGGTTGATTGACCGTTTGACAAAAAGCGATTTTCCCAAGACAGATTTGAAAATTGATGACAAAGGGATAATTTCCAAGAAATGATCGGGGCAATTATTTACCGAAGAAGTGCCTGATGACGAGAAGCTATACTTCCGGTGACTCCTCAAATAAGCGATCGCCCCGGTGCAATCCATCTGCCATTTGATAAGTTTGTGCTTGCGATCGCACTGTCGGGGCATGGGCGGCTAAATACCTTGCCGCCGCCACTAATACCACAATGCGATCGCCCGCATTCTCTAATAAAGCATACTGGCGAAATGCCGCTTCTACCTGCTGAATAACGTGGAAATCCCGATTTTCCCGCAGCATCAGTTTTCCTAAAACTGCCATCAACCGTTCCGATTTGCCGCCGCTATATAAGTATTTTGCAACTAATTTACCGACTGGATTCACCTGTTGCTGTCTGTCCAACAAATCTGGCAGTTGTTTGAGCAATTCCTCTGGATTCTCAACTACATCTGTTGGTTCTGGAAGTCGCGCAGGCGGTACATTTAAGAAACGGTTGAGATATACGGCGATCGCTGCATCGAAAACTCCCCGCAGCAACTCTATTGAAGGCGATCGTCGCAATCCTTGATGCACCGCATTCGCAAAGGTAAACGGATGGTGCGCTGAATTCCAGTCGCTGTGGTCGTTATTCGTATTAAACCGGGCTACGCGGAGGGCAGCAGCATAAGTGACTGCACTCGCTAATTCGTCTTCGCTACAACCTTCTTTCAAGGCAGTTAAAAGTGCATCGACGATCGCCAATACATCTTCGCCCAACAACATCGGAATTAACTGTTCTCTTCCCAACCAATTGCCCCGGTGCGATCGACCCATTTCTAAAGCTGCCGGCAACTGCGCCATCGCTGACTCTAAAATTGCCACCACATCCACAGGGTAGCGCCAAGAACTCGACTCTTCCATGCGCGCCGCATTCGCCAAACCACCCACCAAACTCGCGAAAATAGTTTCTGCCCCTTCCCAATTCACTGCATCCAGGGCTTCTAACGCCTTGTTAATAAAGTCGAGGCTGTGACCGACATCAATGTAGCGGTGGTCAGTAGCGGCCGCAAACAGCATATCAGCAATTTGTTCTCGTTCAAGAGGCGCGCGTACTGCTGTCAACAAACATCGTTCCGCGGCTTCGCTGTCTCTGATTTCAATAAATTGCCGGAACCAGCTTTTGAGTGTCTCTGCATCAACCTCAGAATTAGGCAAGGGGTGAACTGCAAAGTGAGGAGGTGCGCCTGCACTATCGCGGGCCACTGCCGAAAGTCCCTGATAGAGGGCACGGGGTCGGTCTTCTGGATCTAGATAAGGCAGGATATTCATCAAGCAGGTGTGGATCGATAAACCCGTATCCCATCCCGATTTGTTGTAGCGGGTGCCAAATTCTAATCCGATTTGGAAAGGTTCGCTGGCAGTTGCCCCCATATCTAGCAAGGCAATCACTGACTTGGCGATGACTAGAGAAATTCCTTGTTCTAACCCATCTTGAAGTCTCTGGCGCTGGTGGGCGTAACGGTCAAGCTGTTGTGCTAAATTTACCCAAACTTCCCCGTCGCGAATTTCCGCTGGGAACGATCGCACGTCGTCGGCCCAAGAGTCAAAAGTACCGCCGCTGGCGACATCAAAGCGGGCGTAGTGCCAAGGACAGGTGACTATGCCATCTTTGCAAGTGCTGCCGTTGAGGGGAAAACCCATGTGGGGACAGCGGTTGTCGATCGCGTATACCCGATCGTTTGAGTAAAAAAGGGCGATCGTGTGTTTTTCTAAATTCACTAACAAACTGCCCTTTGTCTCGACTTCTGCAAGTTTCGCAGCGCGAACGTAATAGCCTGAAGTCTCAGCCATAAGTTTTTAAACTAATTTATATATAAACTAGATTAACTCAATGCCAGGGTATTTGCCTGAAGTAAAACAGGATTAAAAACTCAAGTGCTGATAGATGCTCGATCGATCGCCAGCAGGTTTCTGTTTTGGCTTTATTCGAGATTCAGGAGCGATAGCAAAGCTTCTTTCATCTCCTCTACCGTTGTTGTCGCCGTACCGAATTGACGCACGACAATACTAGCCGCCAAATTGCCCAAAACTGCCGCTTCCCAACCGGATGCACCGACGCACAAAGCTAAAGTCATTGCTGCTACGACTGTATCTCCAGCACCGGTTACGTCGAATACATCAGTCTTGTTAAAAGGGGGAATGTCCCAACTTTGAATGGCAAATTCCCCCTTTTCACAAGTCGATGTTGGAGAAGGTGAATTTTTGATTTCTTCGCCGTTCGCCCTTTCAAACAAAGTCATCCCTTCTTCGCCGCGAGTAATCAGGATTTTTTGAGCTTGAGTTAAATTCAATAAATCGCGTCCTGCTTGCATTAAAGTTTGAGGGTTTTTGATAGCATATCCCACTGCTTGCTCGGCTTCTGGCAAGTTCGGAGTAAATAACATTGCTCCAGAATATCGCTGCAAATTTGTTTGAGCGTCTACAATTGTTTTGCCGGGAATCACTGCCGATTCGATCGCCAAATTTGTCAAAACTCCGTCGCCGTAGTCGGAACAAACCACTGCATCTACTGTCGGTATTTGCTGCCGGATGTAGTCTGCCAGTTGCAACTGCAAATCTAAATCCGGCAACTCGTCCGATTTGCGATCGACTCGGACAATTTGCTGAGTCACCGACTGCCGCGCGTGCCCGGAAATGCGAGTTTTGGTGACAGTTGGACGCTGCGAATCGATTAAAATCCCAGCCGTATCAATTCCCGCCGCCTCAAAAATACCGCACAAAGCCTTTCCCTGGTCGTCTTTTCCCACCAAACCAGCAACTTTTACTTTGCCTCCCAGTTTGGCTAAATTGTAGACAGCATTTGCGCCACCTCCGGGTACTTGCTGAGTATTTTCGTAGCGCAAAATCAACACAGGTGCTTCGCGGGAAATTCGCTCTACTTGTCCGGTAAGAAACTCGTCCAAGGTCAAATCTCCGATCGCTAATACCTGCGCTCGATGGAAGCAGTCTAATCTTTTCAATAATTGCTCTGTTGAGGCACGCAGTTGAGGCAAAAAGTCGGAATAGTCGTTAGTCATTAACCAAAAAAATGAGACTGAGGAGTTGATAATTGAGTGGGGAACGAGCGGGAATTAAAAATCCTAATATTAATTAATAATTAATTTCCTCCCTTATTTTATTTTTAACTTTTAATTGATTTTCTGACTGGGATTTTGAGAAACCAGTTGCAGGCTGTTGGCGATCGCACTCGCTCAAACAATTGGGCAAAAAAATGCGGATAAAAGCGCAGCCATTCAGACTCAAGAGAAAGTTTTACGGTGTGGAAGTTTCCTTCTACATAAGTGTCTTCAAAAAACAGCAAAGTTATTTCAATTTCTGCTTGATGATCGTAATCACCTGAGTCATTTGTTTTTTGAGTGCATCAATTTCCGCTTGCATTTTTGCCATTTTCACAGTCATCGCCTGAATTTCGGCCGCACCCGCTCCAGAAGTGGGTGCAGCAGCGGTGGCGGCTGGGGCTTCCGGCACGGGTTTCTTTTTCGCCAGTACCATCGCCGATTTGATTGCCTCGGTTAGCTGCTTCTTCTCAAAGGGTTTGGCGATGAATGCAAAAAAATGCTTCTCAAAGGGTTTCGGAATTTTTTCCATCACCTCTTCTTCGCGGCCCGACATGATCACCAAAGGTATCTTAGAAAGCTCGGGATGGGCTTGCACTTTTTGATACACTTCCCAACCGCTGACTTTCGGCAGTAGGAAATCTAACATAATTAGATTGGGACGGGCTTGACGGATCAGTTTGAGTCCCTCTTCGCCGTCTTTTGCTTCTAGAACTTCAAAGTTACCCTGAGGCAACATCTCTCGGACTCGGACGCGGATGACTTTACTGTCATCGATTACCAAGATTTTTTGACCAGCCACGACTGACTCCTTCAGTAATGAATGAGTGATGATTTGCAACCTTCAGTATATCCCTAACAGAATTCTACCCATAATTCTGGGCGAGTTTAGTTTTGTTGCACTTGGACGCGATTCGGGTTTAGGGTGAGATTGCTACAAGTTCAGGGACTTTGATTTCGGATAGGATCGAAGGCATTAACTCGATCGCCACTTAATTATATGTCGCCCCAAACTCCTCAAACTCCTACAGTCAAAGCAGTTGCCGCCCAAATGCGGGGTGAAATCGAGGCGATGCCCCAGTGGTTGCGCAGGCCCGTTGGCAAAGCTAGCGAACTTTCGCAAGTGCAAAAAATTATTAAACAGCGGCAAATTCACACGATTTGCGAGGAGGGGAGATGTCCCAACCGGGGCGAGTGCTACGCGCAAAAAACGGCGACTTTTTTGTTGATGGGGCCGACTTGCACCCGCGCTTGTGCTTTTTGTCAAGTAGATAAAGGTCATTCTCCGATGCCCCTAGACCCGGAGGAACCGCAAAAGGTGGCCGAGGCTGTGCAGTTGTTGGGTTTGCGCTATGCGGTGCTGACTTCGGTGGCTAGGGACGATTTGCCGGATGGGGGTGCGGGTTGGTTTGCGAGGACGATCGCCCAAATCCGCATTCTGAACCCGCATACTGAAGTTGAGGTACTGACGCCGGATTTTTGGGGGGGAATGGGGAGGAGTTCAGAGAGGGAGAATTCCGGCCTCGATGAGTTGCAGCGACAGCGAATTCGCACGGTGGTGGAGGCTAAACCGGCCTGTTACAACCACAATATTGAGACGGTGCGCCGGTTGCAAGGGCCGGTGCGGAGGGGGGCGAAGTACGATCGCTCGATCGACGTTCTGCGTATTGTTAAGCAATATGACCCAACTATTCCCACCAAATCCGGTTTGATGTTGGGGCACGGAGAAACCGAAGCCGAGATAGTCGAAGCGATGGCCGATTTGCGGGAGGCCAAGTGCGATCGGCTCACCCTCGGTCAATACATGAGACCGTCTCTAGATCACCTCCCAGTGCGCAAATACTGGACGCCGGTCGAATTTGACCGTTTCGGGTCGATCGCCCGGGAGATGGGGTTTGAGCGCGTGCGATCGGGGCCTCTCGTCCGCAGTTCATACCACGCCGGAGAGAGCGATTGAAATTAATCTCTATTTAACTCGGTATAAACTCATTGTTACAAAAAATAACTCTAGAGGATTGTGCATAAGTGCGACGCTCTCTGCTATTTGTAAATAGAGTGACATTATGAATTAGGAGCTTTACCTATGGCAGAGATAGCGAAGAACCAATTAAAATCCGAGTCCGTGATGAAAACGGGCAAGTTCCCTTACACCTTTCGCGCAGCCTGGTTTCTGTTGCTGTTAGCTATCAATTTTTTGGTTGCAGCCTATTATTTCCATATCATTGAATAGTTCTGCAACTTGATTTTTAGCAGACCCTGCTGCTCTCGACCTCAACGTCGAAGAGACGGAGAGAGGGAGAGGGGGAGAGTTTTGAGTTTTGAGTTGGCTAGAATATGACTTCATCCTTCTAACTAATGACTGCTGACTTCTTCCCTCTTCCTTCTAACTAATGACTTCTCTAGCGATTTCTAGAGGATTCTAGCTTTGACAACCGCTCTTTAATTTTGATAACATCTTGCTTCGTTTCAATTGCCAAAGTTGCTAAATTGTCAAACATCGGGTCTCCCGACCGCACTCTAGGATTTGTCCGACTAGCACCCGGAAGGTTAGGAGACTGAGGCCTGTTAACTCTAGAACCTTGATTCTGCAAACTGTAGATTTGTCCTCTGAGTTCAGAAATTTGAGTTTCTAATTGAGTAATGCGAAATTCTAATTGGGTTGTGGATTGAGCGGGCGTGACAATTGGCGCAACAGCAATTGCTAAGACGCAAGCCAGACAAAAAAGACAGATTTTTATGGCGCGATGGCGAATATTTTTCGGCATAGCTTTAATAATTGAAATTATACAACTTCTACCATAACAAATCGCCCCTATTTTTGGTCTCTATCAGAAGTATGTCTTATGGCAACTAGGAACGTAGCTATTTTAATGTTCGATGATGTCGAGGTACTGGACTTTGCAGGTCCTTTTGAAGTGTTTGCGGTGACATCAGAATTAAGTAAGGGCGAGCGACCTTTTGCAGTCTCTACCTTAGCCGAACATCCCGGTGCTGTCAACGCCCGCAACGGTTTGAGCGTAAATCCCCACTGCACCATTTCCGATTGTCCGCCACCGGATATTTTAATTGTACCGGGAGGACAAGGTACGAGACAGTTAATCAATAATTCAGCAGTTGTTAATTGGATAAAAGATTGTGCGCCAACCGCAGAATTAGTGCTTTCTGTCTGTACGGGTTCGCTGCTTTTAGCAAAAGCTGGCTTGTTGGAAGGTTTGGCAGCAACTACACACCATCTGGCATTGGATTTATTGAGAGAATTAGCTCCCAACACAACTATTATCGAAAATCAGCGATTTGTAGATAACGGCAAAATCATCACCTCTGGGGGAATTTCTGCGGGAATTGATATGTCTTTGCACGTTGTCGGCAAGCTTTTGGGAACAGCACAAGCTGAACAAACAGCAGAGCACATGGAATATAAAATTGGTAATTAGGAATCCAGTTAATTCCGTCCTTATGCAAAACCTGTATATCTAGGGTGCGAAGTGCGCACCTCACCGCTATAATTCTTGCGCGTCAAACTACGTATAACCTAATTATACCAATTCTGAAAATCGAGCATCTCTAGGGACACGGTAATGCTGTGTCCTACTCCCCGCGCCGGAAACGCCAATGCCATTTCCCTACGGTTCCCTTTTAATAATTGGTATAAGATTGAGGATTGTAGCAAGACTTTTTTAAATAGGTATTAAGAATCTTCGCCCCAAACTTTTAGTTGTAAATAGACTAATACCAAAGCTAAAACCATCAGGAAAGTTGCCGCAGCGGCTGCATAGCCAAAATCAAATTGCGAAAAAGCTTGCTCGTAAATATAATAAACTAGCAAATTAGTAGAGTTTAAAGGGCCGCCGCCGGTGATTACGTAAACTTGCTCAAAACTCCGCAGAGTAAAAATAGCTGTAGTGACGGTAGCAAATACTAAAGTCGGTCGCAAACCGGGTAAAGTGATGTACAAAAATTGCTGCCAAGCATTAGCTCCATCCAATTCTGCTGCTTCGTAACGATTTACCGGAATTGCTTGCAATCCTGCTAAAAATACTACCATATTAAAGCCTAATTGTTTCCAAACACTGAGCAGAATTATCACTGGCATTGCCCAAACTGTGCTGCTAAGCCAAGGAATTGGATTTAAGCCGATCGCCATTAACACACTATTCACCGGGCCTTCGGTTTGAAACAACCACCGCCAACCCAAGCCAACTGCAACTAAAGAGGTAATCGAAGGAATAAAATAAGCGGTGCGGAGAGCTCCTCGCCAAGCAAACGAGCGATTTAGCAAAACTGCTAAGCCCAATGGAATCACTAAACTGGGAATGACTGTCGCAGTAGTAAAATAGAGCGTGTTTTGGACAATTTGCCAGAAATCCGGGTTGGTGACTAGACGCCAGTAGTTGTTCAAGCCAATCCAACGCACTCCCGACTGGGTAAAGCTGCCGCTGGTAAAGCTGAGGTAAAATAAATAGGCGATCGGCCAAATCAAAAAAGTACCCAGAAACAGCAAAGCTGGGGCCAGAAAAGTCCAAGCTGCGATCGCATCATTATCCAACCAGTTAAAACGCCCAAATTTAATCGGAACCATTGGCTTGTAAATTTTAGCTTTTAGTTTTAAATGGTATCACAATATAGGTCAATGTCAAAATGAATCTTCTCGATATATTAGCCAATTTACCCACTATAGAAACTGAGAGACTGCTGCTGAGGAAAATTACTTTAAACGATGCGAGCGATATGTTTGAGTATGCCTCAAACCCCGAAGTATCACAATACACAATGTGGTCAACCCACACCTCGCTCGAAGACACTAAATACTTTCTCAAGTCACTTACAAAAATGTACAAAAGACGAGAGCTGGTAGATTGGGGACTCGTCCATAAAGCCGAGAAAAAGTTTATCGGGACTTGCGGATTTGTGGAATGGAGCATGACGCACAGCCGCGCGGAAATTGGCTACGCACTCTCTAGGAGCTATTGGGGCGAAGGATACATGAGCGAGGCTGTCAATGCAGTGATTGAATTCGGTTTTCGGGAGATGTTGCTGAATCGAATTATGGCTCGCTGTGAGGTTAACAATATTGCTTCGGCTCGGGTGATGGAAAAAGTGGGGATGCAATGGGAAGGGATATTGCGACAGCACCTATTTGTGAAAGACAGATATTGGGATCTGAAAATTTATTCGATTCTCAGGGAAGAGTTTTTTGATAATATTGTAGAATAGGAGTTAATCAGTAGCTCAGCGAAAAAAAATAATATACTTAGGACTTAGGCAATATCTCTATGTAGAGTGCGCCGAAGCACACATTACCCTTTACCTGTATTGTAGAAGACGAGTGAATAGTTTTTATCTTTATGACCAAGAATTTCTTGATGGTACCCGCCACGTGATTTATCTGTGGAATCAATCCAAAATCTAAAATCTACAATCCTCACGCCCCCGAATTTATCCATGGGGTCAATCCAAAATCTAAAATCTAAAATCTAAAATCGAATGACCGCTAATCCAGTATCTGCTAATTCCAATACCTGCCTGATTTCTCCTGAGATTGGCAAAAGCTTGATCGCGCCGGCTCATCCTCCATTAAAATTAGGAGTTTTAGCATCAGGAAGCGGCAGCAACTTCGAGGTAATTGCACAAGCCATCCAAAATCAACAACTCAACGCTAAAATCCCAGTATTAATTTACAACAATCCCGAAGCCAAAGCCGCAGCCAGAGCAGAAAAATACGGCATTCCCTCGATTCTGCTCAATCACCGCGAGTGCAAAAGCCGCGAAGAATTAGATACAAAAATTGTTAAAACTTTCCAAGAATATGATGTAGAATGGATAGTGATGGCGGGTTGGATGCGGATTGTTACCAAAGTTTTGCTCGATGCTTTTCCCGATCGCGTTATTAACATTCACCCCAGTTTGCTGCCGAGTTTCCCAGGAATTCGCGCCGTCGAGCAAGCACTGGCCGCTAAGGTTAAAATCACCGGATGTACGGTGCATATCGCCCGTTTAGAAGTAGACAGCGGGCCGATTTTAATGCAGGCTGCGGTGCCAGTATTGCCTGACGATACCGCAGAAACGCTGCACGCGAGAATTCAGGTGCAAGAGCACAAGATTATGCTCGGTGCGATCGCACTTATTGCCGAATCCAATCGAAAATATTGTGACTAAAAACCTCACCAGTGCCGCATCTATCCCCGAATTGCCCGTCAGCGAATCACCCGAAACAGGTCCGCCGCTGACTCCGCCCAAAAACGGATAGTTGCGAATGACTTAAGTGCTGCAAAGATCAAAATTTTAGAGTCTTGTTCTAGATCCCAGATTCAATGCGAGAGTCAATCTAAAATCTAAAATCTAAAATCTAAAATCGAATGACAGACTCCAATCGCCTGAAATTAATTCTCAAAGAAAGGCTCAAAAAGAACATCGGCATCAAGGGAGAATTCTATCTGCCTTGCTTGCCATCGATGCTAGACGACTATCTTAAATTACTGTCCGACTTCTTAAACATTCTCGGACAAAACATCGACGCTGCCCAAAGCGAAAACTTACGAACACTAATCGCCAACGCCTTAGCAGAAGGATTCAAAAATTCCCCCCATGCTAATCTAATAGTCTCATATTTTCCCGCCAATTCCCAAACCGGTTTAGCCGGCGGCATTACTCTGAATACTAAGATTCAAGTCGAATCGATGGCCCAGAAATATCATAGCTGGCCGGATATTCGCCCCGAACCTTTATTCGGCAGCCATCCCGATGCCAAAGTTATCGCCGCTGCCGCTGAATTAGGCGAACCGGGAAAAGCACCTATTTTAGATGTCGGTGCGGGTCCAGGGCGCAATAGTCTGCCCTTAGCAAGGTTAGGCCATTCCGTGGATGCGATCGAACTAACACCGATATTTGCCGAAAAACTATCAGCAGCAGCAACCGCCGAAAACTTGCCGGTAAATGTCACCCAAGGCGACGTTTTAGACCCATTATTGAGGATGAAAACTTATCGGTACAAATTAGCGATTGCTACCGAAGTTCTCTCTCACTTCCGCTACCCCGAACAAGTCCGCCTGTTCCTCGGCAAAATGTCCGATGCCGTTTTAAGCGGCGGGTTTATCTTATTCAGTGCTTTCTTAGCTGTAGATGGGTACGAACCCGACGAGATGGCAAAACAAATGTCTGAATTGTCTTGGTCTTATCTGATTACCAGACAAGAATTGCAAGCAGCAATAGAGGGTTTGCCGTTAGAAATTATTTCTGATGAATCTGTGATTGAATACGAACAAAAACATTTGCCTGACTCGGCGTGGCCGCCGACACCTTGGTTTGCGAGTTGGGCTAGCGGGCGCGATTTATTTCCCGTGCAACAAACACCGCCGTTAGAGTTGCGGTGGATACTTGTTAAACGCTTGTAAATAGTTAGTATGGTGCGTCAATCGATTTTAGATTTTAGATTTTAGATTTTAGATTCAAGAATCGAAGCATTGACCCCACGGATAAATTTGGGGGCTACTTTATCGGATACAGGTTTTTTATTTCTGGACGGATGAATCCGGGGGCTTGTATCCTAGATGCTTTCGGTCACAATTTAGTTTATCGATGATTGATAAAATAACGCGGTCTAACTCACATCTTGCACCATTCTTAAGAACAGGCAAGATGCCTGTTCCACAAAGATGGAGTTTTCTTCTTGTGGGGTGGGCATCCTGCCCGCCCGCAAAAGGCTAATTGAGAATGGTGCAGCATCTCAGAGCTCACGCACCCTACGACAAATTTTAGGGATTAAAAATCCAATCCTAAACCTCGGATGCCCGCAATTGTCCGCAGGCTGCATCTGCTTCTAAGCCGCGAGAATACCGCACGCTAACAGCAATTTTCTTTTCCTTCAAAACCGCAACAAAACTGTTAATTCGATTGGGAGTCGGTCGCTTATATTCAGCTTCCTGAATCGGATTGTAAGGAATCAAATTGACGTGACACTGAAAACCGCGCAAGTGAGTTGCTAACTCGGCTGCGTGTTCCGGCAAGTCATTCACACCTGCTAAAAGTACGTATTCAAAACTCAATCTGCGCCCAGTCGATCGCACATATTCCCGACATTCTGCTACTAACTCACCCAAAGGATAAGGGCGGGCGCTAGGAATTAACTCTTCGCGCAATCTTTGATTGGAAGCGTGGAGGCTGACGGCGAGGGTAACTTGCAGTTGATGTTCAGCTAGTTGGCTGATGCGATTGCGAATTCCTACTGTGGAAATTGTGATATTTCGCTGTCCAATCCCTACGTCTTGATTCAAACACTTGACAGCAGCTACAACATTATCGAAATTCAGCAGGGGTTCGCCCATTCCCATAAACACGATGTGGCTGACTCTGCGGCCGAAATCTTGCTGTACTGTCAAGACTTGATCGACGATTTCGTGTTTTTCTAAATTGCGCTTGAAACCGCCTTTCCCAGTAGCGCAAAAGTCGCATCCCATCGCGCAGCCAACTTGGGCTGAGACGCACACAGTCAGCCGTTTATCGGTGGGAATGCCTACGGTTTCAATGATTTGACCGTCTGCCAATTTTAAGAGATACTTTACCGTGGCGTCTGGTGCGACCGATCGATAGTGAATGGTCGATCGCCCGATCGGAATTTTAGCAACAGTCTCGCGCCACTGTTTCGAGAATACAGAAATGTCAGAGATCGATCGCGCACCTTTCTCATAAATCCACTGGTACAACTGCTTTCCCCGATAAGCCGGTTGTCCCTGCTGCTGTACCCACTCCGTTAACTCAGCTAAACTCGCCCCCAGCAAGGGCGGAATTTTACCCGACTCAACAGCCAAAGCAGCAGTCTTGCGCGACTGATTCGCACCCTTGGAATTACCAGAAGAGTACACCTGAGAAACGGAAGTAGGAGACATAGGTCATCACAAAATTGAAAGCCACCCTCTATATTAAAACTTCTCGACCAAAGCGGCCGTTAATCCTCCAGAAGGCACTTATGCAGAAAGCAGAAGGCGGAATCTCGATCCGGCTAAATCCCTTAATAAGGGGAAGTTTAAGAATAATCCGGTTCCCCCCTTAAAAAAGGGGGTTAGGGGTATCTTATTGTGGACGCACAAAAAAAACTCCAGACAGCAATCTGCAAAATCAAGAATCCAGTTAATATTTGGTAAAATTCCCCAAAAATTGCATCTAAATGACCGCAGCCACCTAAAATAAACTCTGGAGTTTGTTAAAGGGTGTGCAAATTTGACAGCTTTCCATCACAATTAATGCAACTTTTATGGTGCTAAATATTCTTGCGCTGCCCTTAGCGTTTCAATTTACATCGCCGGGTCCAATTATCTTTCAACTTGGCCCCGTAGCCATTCGCTGGTACGGGCTGTTAATAGCTTCTGCCGTCTTGATTGGGGTCAGCCTGTCCCAATACTTGGCCCAAAAACGCCGCGTAAACCCGGAATTGTTGGGTGATTTGGCAATTTGGCTGGTTCTGGGCGCTATTCCCTGTGCTCGAATTTATTACGTGGCTTTCGAGTGGCAGCAATACGCCCAGAGGCCAGAGGATATTATTGCGATTTGGAAAGGCGGAATTGCCATTCACGGGGCGATTTTGGGTGGCACGATCGCAGCTTTAATTTTTGCGAAAATTCAGCGAGTTTCTTTTTGGCAATTGGCAGATTTAATCGCGCCTTCGGCAATTCTCGGTCAGGCGATCGGACGCTGGGGAAATTTCTTTAACTCCGAAGCTTTTGGCGGTCCTACGGATTTGCCTTGGAAACTCTATATTCCGCCAAACAGCCGCCCGCCCGCCTACGCTAATTTTGAATACTTCCATCCCACATTTCTCTACGAATCCCTGTGGAATTTGACAGTATTTGGGTTGCTTCTGACTTTGTTTTTCCGCGATTTGCAGGGCAAAATTCGCTTGAAAACTGGTGCTTTATTTTTGGTTTATATCGCAGCTTACAGTTCCGGTCGAATCTGGATTGAAGGGTTGCGAACTGATAGTTTGATGTTCGGGCCGCTGCGGACGGCACAGATGGTAAGCTTGACTGGGATTGTTTTAGGGTTGGGCGGGTTGGCTTGGCTTTATTTGGTCGATCGACCTTTACCCGATGTTGTCTCCCCCAATAACGATCGGGCAAATGTTGCTCACAAATCCACAGAGGATAAATAAAAAACCCCAGAGAGGTTAGTCTCTAGGGTTCAAAACCAGGGTGCATCTACCATCTCTTACTTCCAACCAAAATAGGTACATCCGGAAGCGTCCGTAAATTTAGCAAATTTTTTAGCAGCAATGAGTTTGAAAGAGATTGAAGCCCTAATTCCAGGAGTATACATTGTAGGTGCAGGCCCGGGAGACCCGGATTTGTTGACTGTTAAGGCTCAAAAATTACTGGCTGCTGCTGATGTCATATTATTTGCTGATTCCTTAGTCCCAGAGCAAATTTTGCAGGGGGTACGCGCGGATGCTGAAGCGATCCAAACTGCCGATAAAACCCTCGAAGAGATTGTACCTTTGATGGTGCAACGAGTGCGCGAGGGAAAAAGCGTCGTCCGCCTGCATTCGGGCGATCCCTGTCTCTACGGGGCCGTCGGCGAACAAATGCAAGCTTTGGCCTCCGAGGGAATTGCTTTTGAGGTAATCCCGGGAATTAGCGCTTTCCAACTTGCGGCGGCTAAACTTAAAATTGAGTTGACAGTTCCGGGAGTTGTGCAGACAATTATTTTGACGCGAATTAGCGGCAGAACCGAAGTACCCGAACGCGAAGAATTGGCGAGTTTAGCGGCTCATCAAGCGAGTTTGTGCCTGTATTTGAGCGCCCGCCATGTCGAACAAGCTCAAGCTAAATTGATGGAACATTACCCATCTGATTTGCCTGTAGCGATTTGTTATCGGTTGGGCTGGCCGGATGAAAAAATTGTGCTAGTTCCCCTTGACAAAATGGCCGTTGCTACGCGCGAAAATAATTTGATCAGAACGACAATGTACGTTATTAGTCCGGCGTTGGGAAAATCAGCAGAAGGGCGATCGCGCTTGTACCATCCAGAGCACGATCGGCTTTTCCGACCCTCGAAGGAAGAAGGAAGAAGGAAGAAGGAAGAAGGAAGAGGGAAGAAGGAGCAATTATGAAATAACCAATAACCAATAACCAATAACCAATTACCAATTCTCAATCCCCAAATCTAAAATCTAAAATCTAAAATCTAAAATCGCCATGACTGATTTAACTCGCAGACAATTTATCACTGTCACCGCATTAAGCGCCGGATTTGCGTTAGCAGTTCATCCTATTGCGGCTGCCGTTATCAATACCGATGCTGCTGGTTTAATAGCAGGTGAGGTAAAAATTCCCGTCAAAGACGGGCAAATTCCAGCCTACAGAGCAATGCCAGCCAGCGGCAGCAATTTTCCAGTAATTTTAGTAATTCAAGAAATCTTCGGAGTTCACGCTCACATTCAAGATATTTGCCGCCGTTTTGCTAAATTAGGTTATTTAGCGATCGCCCCAGAAATGTTTGCCCGTCAAGGTGATGTTTCTAAAATCACCGACATCCAAGAAATTATTAGTAAAGTTGTCTCGAAAGTTCCCGACGCTCAAGCTATGTCCGATTTAGATGCAACCGTAGAGTGGGCACAAAAGTCAGGAAAAGGCAATATTAATAAGTTGGGAATTACAGGATTTTGCTGGGGTGGCAGAATGGTTTGGCTGTACTCTTCCCACAACCCCAAAGTCAAAGCTGGAGTGGCTTGGTACGGGCGTTTGGTTGGCAATCCTACGGCTTTAACTCCCAAACAGCCGATCGACCTTGCAGCAACTTTGAAAGTGCCTGTATTGGGGCTTTACGGCGGCAAAGACGAGTCAATTCCCAACGATACAGTCGAGAAAATGCGCCAAGTTCTCAAAACTGGCAGCAGCGGTTCCGAAATTGTGCTTTATCCAGATACGCCCCACGGTTTTAACGCTGACTATCGCCCCAGTTACCGGGAAAAAGAAGCTAAGGATGCTTGGAAACAGATGCAAGATTGGTTTAAGAAGCACGGAGTTGCACAATAGTTTTGAGTTGTTAATTTTGACTTAAAACTGGTGTCAAGTTTGGGATCGAAAAAGGCAATATTAGCGAATAGCCCTTAAGACAGGTGGGTTTGTAGGCCCGACATTGGTAAACTGAGCGGTGTAGAATTATCGATCGAACAGGTAAGCCCGTGCTAGACGAACAAGCTAAAAAGACCATCTTGCGGAAAATCCCTCACGGATTGTACATCTGCGGTGTCAAAGACGGGGAGGAAGTCAACGGTTTCACCGCTAGCTGGGTGATGCAATCTTCCTTTACCCCTCCCTTAGTTGTCAACTGCGTCAAGCAAGACTCCAAATCCCACAGCATGATCAAAGCCAGCGGTGTCTTTGCTTTGAGTTTCCTAGAAGCAGGTCAAAAAGACTTAGCCCAGAAATTCTTCAAACAGCAGCGCCGCGTTGGCAATAAATTTGAGGATGTAGAATTTTATCCGGGCGCGGAAACTGGTTGTCCGATTATCTCGGATTCTCTGGGTTACATCGAGTGCAAAGTTGTCGGTGCTGTGGAACACGGGGATCACACGGTTTATGTGGGAGAAGTTTTGGCCGCAGGCGTCCACCGAGAAGGCAATCCGTTGCTGCTAGAAAGCACCGGTTGGAATTACGGCGGCTAAAGACTTGGCAGTTGGCAGTTGTTAGTAAAAAAAACTAACACTGAGAAACCCGGTTTCTTGAAAAGTCCGGGTTTCTGAACACTAAACAAATTTTTATGTTGAATTAGAGCGACCTATTTATTAATTGCGAGAGTTAGGCGACGCATAACTAATAAAAAATCGGCGACAATTCTGTCAGCGTTATCGGGAGTTAAAATTGGTACGTGGACGAAAATACATTTAGCGGCTATTTGAGAATCGCAAATATGTTTTAAAACCGCATAATACAGGGCTTCGCAAACAAATTTTCCGGCTTCGTGACTGATTTCTGTTGCAGCTAAATCAGCGACTAGCGGTTCGAGATTAACTGCTGTTTTCAGAATGTCGCTATCGCAGCAAGCGCAAGATTCTACGGTTAATTTTTGCCGACTTTCGGCCATGCCGCAGCAGATAATAGTGTCGGGTTGGAGTTGGTTGATTTGGGCGATCGCCAAATTCGGTGCTAGCTGAAAATCTACTGGCAGTTTCCTCAAAAAAGTCAGGGAATCAGGCAAAGATTTTATCTGGGAAATCTTGGCTAATAAGTCGTCCGAAGAGTTGGATTTCTGATGGGGAAGCCAAGTATCAAATGAGGTTAGCAGGATTTTCGCCGTCATATTTGTGCAATAATACTGATATTGATAATATAAGGCAAGTAAGTCAATGTCTGTCATTGCAGTAATAGACTATGGCATGGGCAATCTGCACTCAGTCTGTAAAGGCTTGGAAAATGTGGGTGCAGTGCCAAAAATTACAGATTCTCCTGCTATAATCGAGCAGGCTGATGCGGTGGTTTTGCCGGGAGTTGGTTCGTTTGACCCGGCAATGCAGAATTTACGATCGCGCAATTTGATAGAACCGATAAAAAGGGCGATCGCCTCGGGAAAACCTTTTTTAGGCATTTGTTTGGGTTTGCAAATTCTGTTTGAAAGTTCCGAAGAAGGCGTAGAACCGGGATTGGGCGCTATTGCGGGAAAAGTGCGCCGATTTCGCTCGGAACCGGGTTTGACAATTCCCCACATGGGATGGAATCAATTGCAATTTACTCAGCCGGATTTGCCGCTGTGGCAAAATTTACCGTCCGATCCTTGGGTTTATTTCGTGCATTCTTATTATGTCGATCCTGTTGATTGGGAAGTGCGATCGGCAATGGTGACTCACGGCAGTCAAAACGTGACGGCGGCTATAGCTAAAGACAATTTGATGGCCGTACAATTTCACCCGGAAAAGTCTTCGAGTACGGGATTGCAAATGCTGTCAAATTTTGTCAGTCTGGTGAGGGAAAAAGTAGCCGCTTAGGTAGCATGAATCTTGAAAAACCCGGTAGATTGCCGAAACCGGGTTTGACATTTTTAAAAGTCATTTTCCTTCTTCCTTCTTCCTTCTTCCTTCTTCCTTCTTCCTAAATGACTTTAAGAATCTGTGGCAACCGCCAAATCAAAACTCTGCCGGGACTCGCAACTCGCCCTACACCTTCGCGAGTCAGAGAAGCTTTATTTAATATTTGGCAAGGGACGATCGCAGATTGCAGATGGCTTGACATTTGTACCGGCAGCGGTTCGATGGGTGCAGAAGCTTTATGTCGGCAAGCCGCGAGTGTCACGGGCATCGAACAGTCGGCGAAAGCTTCTGCGATTATCCGCGAAAACTGGGAGCAAGTAGCAGACTCGTCCCAAACATTCCAAATACTGCGGGGAAACGCGACGGCGAAGTTGGCAACTTTAGCGGGCCAGCAGTTCGATCGCATTTACTTCGATCCGCCCTACGCCAGCGACTTGTACGAACCTGTGTTAAATACGATCGCCAGCCAAGAAATGCTAGCACCAAACGGCGAAATGGCCGTCGAACACAGCCCGGAGCGATCGACACAACCGATTTCCGGTCTAGAAATTTGCCGCCAGAAAGTATACGGCAATACAGCATTAACCTTCTACACACGCAGTGGCTGACAGGCTCAAACAGCAGCAGCCTCACTCCTCGACGCAGAAAGAAACCGGGTTTCATGGCGTTGGCGCGCCCGGGACTAAAAGTTTTTCCCCTGGATACAATACAAATTTTTCCGATGAAGTTAAGCTTTGTGCGTAGGTTGTCAGAGCAAGTTGCCTCAGCAATTGACGAAATAAATGGAGTTTAGGCTGAAAATAAAGACTTTCAGTTGTAACATGAACCCAAAGTGTGAGTGTGAATATTCCTAAAGGAGTGAATATGGTTCAGACACCTTCGCGCCCTCGTGGCAGCGAGTTTCCGGCTGCTAACTCGGTACAGCCAGTCAAACGGGATACGATTATGGTGGGAGATAGCCTCCCCCTGCCCAATACCAAACTCTTCGGCACAGACGGCATTCGCGGGAAAGTTGGAGAATTGCTGAATGCACCCTTAGCGCTGCAAGTGGGCTTCTGGGCTGGACAAGTTCTACGCCAAAATACCTCCAACCAGGGGCCTGTGATTTTGGGACAAGACAGCAGGAATTCCAGCGATATGCTGGCAATGGCACTGTCAGCGGGTTTGACAGCCGCCGGTTTAGAAGTTTGGAATTTGGGCTTGTGTCCCACTCCCTGCGTTGCTTATCTGGCAAGCATTTCGGAGTCTGTCGGCGGAGTGATGATTTCGGCTTCTCACAATCCCCCAGAAGACAACGGCATTAAGTTTTTCGGATCAAACGGCTCGAAGCTGTCGCAGCAGTTGCAGGAACAAATCGAAGCGGGAATCCGGGGGGCAAAGGTTCCGGTTGCTAGCTTGGGTTGGGGGCAGCACTACCATCGGTCAGAGTTGATTAAAGATTATGCCACTTCGCTCTGTGATTCGCTGCAAAAGATGAATTTGGAGGGAATGCGGATAGTTTTGGATTTGGCTTGGGGGGCGGCTGCGGGTTTGGCGCCGGCGGTGTTCGCACAAATGGGGGCGGATGTGATCTGTTTGCACGACACTCCTGATGGATCTCGTATTAATGTTAACTGCGGTTCTACTCATCTCGACAGTTTGCAAGCGGCGGTTTTGGAACACAATGCTGATTTGGGATTTGCTTTTGACGGCGATGCCGATCGAGTTTTGGGTGTTGACAACCAAGGTCGAGCGATTGACGGCGATTACATTCTTTATCTGTGGGGTCGGCAGTTGCGCGACTCCGAACAGTTACCCTCCAATTTAATTATTTCTACTGTAATGGCTAACCTCGGCTTCGAGCGAGCTTGGGAAGAATTGGGCGGCAAACTAACTAGAACGAACGTAGGAGATCAGTACGTTCATGCTGAAATGCAGCGCACCGGTTCGATGTTGGGCGGCGAACAATCGGGACACATTCTTTGCCCGCATTACGGTGTCAGCGGCGACGGTTTGCTGACAGCTTTGCATTTGGCTTCGCTGGTGCGCCAGTCCGGGCAATCTTTGGCACAATTGGTAAGTGGCAGTTTCCAAACTTATCCGCAGTTGCTGCGAAATATTCGGGTGGACGATCGCGAAAAACGTCTAAAATGGCACGAGTGCGACGCAATGCAAAAGGCGATCGATCGTGCTACAACTGCAATGGGAGAACAGGGACGGGTTTTGGTTCGCGCTTCAGGCACTGAACCGCTGATCCGAGTTATGGTGGAAGCTGCCAGCGCCGAATTGGCTAATTTCTGGACTGAAAATTTAGTTTTAGCCGTTGGGCAACACATCGCTATTTAATGGAAATGGCAAATTAATCTGAAGGAAGAAGGAAGAAGGAAGAAGGAAGAAGGAAGAAGGAAGAAGGAAGAAGGAAGAAGGAAGAATCCTCTAGATAAATATAGGGGCTATTGAAACTAATTTCTCATTCTTTATTCCCTCTTGCTTATTCCCTCTGTCCTAAATCACTAAATTCTTCTTTCTCCCTTTTCCCATTTCTGATTTTATGAAGAGTAAATCAATTCAAAATGGGCGGCTGCATCGAATTTCGTTAAAATTTTTAATTGTCATCATATTAATAACGGGGATATTTTTTCGATTTACTAACCTCGATCGCAAAGTCTACTCCTTCGACGAATCTATCACCTCGCTGCGAATTTCTGGCTACACCTGGACGGAAATGGTGCAGCAAGATTTTCAAGGCAAAACAATTAGCGTCGCAGATTTGCAGCAGAAATACCAGCAGATAAATCCCGAAAAAAGTTGGTTGGATACTGTTAAAGGTTTAGCTACAGAAGAACCCCAACTATCGCCGTTGTATTTTATTTTTGCCAGGTTTTGGGTGCAGTTGTTCGACCCGGAAGTGGCGACTGTGAGAAGTCTTTCAGCTTTGATTAGTTTGTTAGTTTTTCCCAGCATTTATTGGCTGTGCTGGGAATTATTTCGCTCTGCGTCTGTGGGATGGGTGGCTGTTACAATCGTCGCTGTTTCACCTTTTCACGTCTTGTACGCGCAAGAGGCAAGACCGTACATGATGTTTGCAGTCCTGGTTTTGCTGTCGAATGCAATTCTGCTGCGGGCGATCGCCCTACAAAAATCTCCCGCCACATCTAAATTGAGCAAGGCTGTTTGGTCTATTTATGCGCTCGCCTTGACTTTAGGACTTTATTCTAGTTTATTATTTTTTTTAGTAATATTCGCCCACGGCATCTATGTAATTTTAACTGAAAATTGGCGTTTTTGCAATAGATTAATTGCTTATTTACTAGCTTCAGCGACGGCAACAATCCTTTTTGCTCCTTGGATTTGGATATTATTTTGTAACGCGCCAAAAATCGAGGCAACAGTAGGCTTACCCCGCATTTCCCTGTCTTTCCTATCTTCACTTAAACCTTTAATTCTCATCACCTGCCGAATGTTTATCGACACACATTGGGCGGGCGGAATTATCAAATTGTGTTCGAGCGGTATTGCTACAGATTTAATCAGACTGATTGTAGCCGCACTATTGCTGTTAGCGATCGCACATTCAATATACTCACTCTGCCGCTCAACTCCCAAACGAGTTTGGCTGTTTGTATTGACAGCGATCGGAATTACAGCGATAGTATTGATAGCAGTGGGAGGCGTTGCCGATCGCTATCTGGTTCCTTATATTTTAGCAATCCAGATAGCTGTTGCCTACCTATTTACCGATAAAATTGCAGCCGCCACCAATTCCCGACAACAAAAACTGTGGCAGCTCGGTTTAATAGTGCTAATATCGAGTGAAATAGTTTCTTGTGCCGTCAGCTCACAGTCACAACTTTGGTGGAACAAATATCCTTCTAGCACTAAATACAATCCCCCAATAGCAGCAATTGTCAATCAAGCCCAAAAACCTTTAGTAATCACTCACGGAGGCAACAACATCACAGGAAAAATACTGTCTGTCAGCTATCTGCTCAAGCCGCAAGCACAGCTTTTGCTAGCAGTTAAACCTGAACAAGTCAAAATTCCTAATGGTTTTAGCGATGTATATCTATACAGAGCTACAGAAGCATTACAATTTGAACTAGAAAAAGTGCAAAAATATAAAATCACACCAATTTACCAGCCTGGCGATGTTTGGCTTTGGCGTGTAGAGAAATAAGGAAAGTGGCAACTGCAAATGATGATTTCTGTTGTGATACCCACCTACAACCGCGAGCAACCCCTGCGAGAGACATTGGCTGATGTGATTCGGCAAAATTACCCGAATTTTGAAGTGCTGGTAATCGATCAAACTCGCACCCACGAATCGGCAACTCAAGTTTATTTAGAGGAATTGGCAAATGCTGGCAAAATTCGGTGGTTTCGAGTAGATTGGGCGAGTTTGCCGGGAGCTCGAAATTATGCAGTGCGGCGCGCAGTTGGAGAGATTATTTTATTTATTGATGATGATGTACAATTGCCAGATGGTTTTTTGACGGCTCACGCTGACAACTATTTAGAAAAACCTGATGTGGGATGTGTGGCGGGCAGGGTTTTTGACAGAATGAAATTGGATTTTTCTGGAGGCGATTTGGCGATCGAATATTTGCCCTCAGAAGCGATGGATGCAGGCATTGCCTGGTATTTTATAGATTTGGTACATACAGTAAAACCGCAGCAGGTGCTCTCGGCTAGAGGCTGCAATATGTCATTTCGCAGGCAGGTTTTTGCCGAGTGCGGGCTGAGGTTTGACGAGCGATTTGTAGGGAGTGCGGTACGGGAAGAGTCGGATTTTTGTTTGAAATTGCGATCGACTGGCATGAAAATTTGGTACGATCCCAATGCGTGTTTAGTTCACTTTGGGGAAGAGAGCGGCGGATGTCACGATGTCAGCACGCGATCGATCGAATATCAAGTCACATTTTATCACAATCACTTTCTAATGGGATTGACAAATTTAACAGCTTTTCAATGCCTGCGATTTTTTGCCAAACTTTTTGACTGCCACGTTTTGGGGAATCCGCCTTGCCATAAAAGCCGATCGCCCATTAAAATTATCGTTCGATTTAGTTTTTATCTCCTCGGTTTTATCAGTGTCCTCAATACATTAATTCAGTCTCTATGGAACGACGGACAAATTTACACCCGTCAAGATAAGATTAACGGTAAATAAGTTTTATTACCAATTTCCAATTACCACTGAATAAACAATGAGAATCCTCGTTGCCAGCCACACCTATATTGTGGACATAAATCGGGCAAAATTGAAAATTTTAGCAAATCTCGAACCCAATATTGAAGTAACAGTTGCAGTGCCGCAGCGTTGGAAACCCGGAGGCGTACAAAATAAAATTATAGAAACACAATTCTGTCAAGAAGGCTCATTTAAAGTAGTCGCAGTCTCCAATTACAGCCAGAACAATCAAGGACTGCTAACATTTGGTACTGATTTAATTGAAATTTTAGAAAACTTTAGACCGCAGATTATCCAAGTTGAACAAGGTTCAAAATCCCTCGCTTGCGCGCAATTAATATTTTTAAATAAACTGCTCAAACTAAAAGCAAAAAATATATTATTTACCTGGTGGAATCTGCCTTATAAATTGAAGTGGCCTGTTTCAATTTTAGAAAATTACAATCTTCAGCACACCGACGGAATTATTGCAGGGAACTTAGATGGAGCTAAAATTTTGCGGCAGCGGGGCTATCAAGGTGCGGTGAAAGTAATGCCACAACTCGGAGTAGATGAAACTTTGTTTCGCCGCACTGGTAAAGACGCTGATTTATCCCGCAGGTTCGGCATTGAACCGACCGATTTTGTGGTAGGATTTGTAGGGCGATTTGTCGAAGAAAAAGGATTGTTAACTTTAGCTGAGGCCTTGGCAGGGTTGAAAAAACTCTCTTGGAAGTGGCTGTTAGTAGGACAAGGAAAATTGCGGATGCAACTCGCAGAAAAATGTATGGAATGGGGAATCAGCGACCGCATAATTTGGGTAGAAAGCGTTTCGCACGAGGAAATCCCTCCCTACATTAACTTAATGAACTGTTTGGTATTGCCCTCGCAAACCAGCTATAAATTCAAAACTTTGACCACAGTGGGCTGGAAAGAACAATTCGGTCACGTTTTAATCGAAGCGATGGCCTGTAAAATTCCGGTTATTGGTTCCGACTGCGGGGAAATTCCCCACGTCATCGGCGATGCGGGGTTAGTATTCCCCGAGGGAAATGCAGGGGTTTTGCGAGAGTGTTTGCAGCAATTGATGGAGCGGCCGGAGTTGGCGGCAGATTTGGGCGATCGGGGTTATCATAGAGCGATGAGCAATTATACCAATAAAGCTTTAGCTGACCACTTGTTGGAATTTTACAAAGAATTGTTGTAATTTTTAGTAGTAGAATGCAAGTGTTAAATAAAAGCTGTGGTAAATGTCTATTCCTTCCGACATACGACCTTTGGTAGACGAACTCTACCAGGTACTGCACGATACCGAACGCCAAGCAACGCAGGGACTTTTTGCACTTAGAAGAGCAATGTCTCTTTTTCCCCAGAATGAAATACTGATGCAATATTTTTCTTCCATCACCAATTTTCAATTCAACGTAGCAGGTACTCGCTTACAAGCAGAGCACATTGTGGGCAATGTATTGCTGGCTGGTGTGCCCGATGAAGAGGTTAAAAAAGCAACAGATTATTTAGCAGCCTTGCTACATATGGCTCCAGAATCGAAAATTATGATTGACAAAGTAGTTGAGAGATTAGAAGCATTGCCATGAAACAATTACCAGATGAAACCCAACTCCTGGAAATCCTTGAAATTGTGAAAGCTGCGGAAGCAAAATCCAGTGAAATGTATGAATTTTCCAAGACAATGGCTCACAATACCCAAATTACAGCAACAAAGAGAGAGGAAGCTGAACAGCTAGACGGGCAACCTTTTCCAGATAATTAAATTTGTAATGGGAGATGTTGGTATGTGGATTTAAATAACTATCCCTGATGCGGATTCTCCAAATTATCCCCTCAATTTCCCTAGTCTACGGGGGGCCCAGTCAAATGGTACTCGGACTTTCTGCGGCCCTGGCTTCCCGAGGTGCTGATGTCACAATTATCACCACTGATTCTAATGGAGATATCGGTCAAATTCCCTTAGATGTCCCCTTAAATCAACCCATCAAACAAAACGGTTATCAGATTATTTATTTCCGCTGTTCTCCGTTTCGTAGATATAAGTTTTCTCTGAGTTTATTGCAGTGGTTGAATGAAAATGCGAAACAATTTGACCTCGCCCACATTCACGCTTTATTCTCGCCAGTAACTACCTTTGCCGCCACAATTGCTAGATATCGCCACTTACCGTATATTATCCGTCCCTGCGGTATGCTTGACCCCGCCGATTTGCAGAAAAAAAAGCGCTTAAAACAGATTTATGCAGCACTTTTAGAACGTCCTAATTTAGCAGGGGCAGCCGCAATTCACTTCACGAGTAAACAAGAAGCTAAAATCTCAGAAAGATTTGGTGTGGGGAGCACAGGCAAGATGCCTGTGCCACGAAATTTGGACTTCACAGGCAAGATGCCTGTGCCACGAGATTTGGTGATTCCATTGGGGGTGACAGCAGGTTTGTTTCCTAAGAGATTGCGGGGGGAATCTCAAGTGCCAATCATCTTATTTATGTCGCGAATTGAACCTAAAAAAGGGCTTGATTTGCTAATTCCAGCATTAGAAAGTATTTTAGAAACGGGCGTAGAGTTTCACTTTATTTTAGCGGGCTCTAGTCCCCAAGATGCTGATTATGAAACAAAAATTAAAGTGCAAATTCAGAATTCAAGCTTAGCAAAATACACAACAATAACTGGCTTTGTGAGCGGTGATTTAAAAAGGGAACTGTTGACAAAGGCAGACTTATTTGTATTGCCTTCTTATTACGAAAACTTTGGCATTGCTGTAGCAGAAGCAATGGCCGCCGGTGTACCTGTCGCCATTTCCGATCGCATACATATTGCCGAAGACATACAGCAAGCAGAAGCTGGTTGGGTAGAACCTTTGGAAATAGGGGCGATCGCCAATTCAATCAAATCAGCACTTCTGAATCCACAGGAGCGCCAACGGCGGGGATTGAACGGCAAAGAGTATGCCGAAAAGCATTATAACTGGGAGGCGATCGCCCAACAAACCATCGATGCTTACCAGCAGATTTTGTCATCTATACCAGAAGGAAGAAGGAAGAAGGAAGAAGGAAGAAGGAAGAAGCAATAAAATCCATCGTTTCAGCCATTAACAACGTCCTAACCGTCTTGGCGGTTGCTATATTAACTAATGCGAGTGAGGTTTATCTTCTGCTTCTTCTCCTGCTGCGAGTTCTGGTGCTGCTGCTATCTGAATTTTCAGGCGATATTTTTTCAACTGTGCTATTGCTTTTAATATTAGTAGAGTCAGAGTTTGAGGCATCGATCACCGATTTTCTTCTAATTATAATCGGAACATTAATAGAGCGACCGCAGGGTCTGCCGAAGGAGTCTATGTTCCTTCGATAATCGCAGATTGCAGCCTGTACAATCGGTTTTTGACAATCATTAATAAAGCTTTGTGCTAGTTTGTAATTATTTCCGTCTCCTTGCTTTGAGAAAAGTTCTCCCGCTTGTTGAAAGTCTGCTACTGCTGGCGATTTTGTTCCCAGCATACAGCGAATAGCACCTCGTTCCAAATAAGCCAAACCATAATTAGGATTAACGCGAATAGCTTGTTCGTAATCCCCGATCGCCTTTTGCTTATTTCCCAATTCATAGTATGCTTGACCGCGACCGAAATAAGCTTCTGCCAAGTTAGGATTAAATTGCAGCGCTCGATCGTAATTGTAAATTGCTTGCTGCTTGTTTCCCTGTTTGGAAGTAGCAATTCCCAATCCGAGGTAAGCTTGAGGTATGTTCGGATTCAGCGCTAAAGCCTGAGTAAAATTGGCGATCGCCCCCGGAACATCTCCCTTTTGAACTTTCAAAGAACCTTGGTTGCTGAAAGTTGCGGCTTTTTGAGCGCTCGCAACTCTTTGACTAATAACAGCGCGATTGGCCCGGTAATTAGATAACTTATTTTGAGCTAAATTATAAACAGGTGTACGTGAATCGATCGCTTCTAAAAGTGCGATCGCCTGTTGCCATTTACTTTGCGACTGATGCCAAACTTCCATCGGATGAGGCGGCTTTTGCACAACTACAGCAGCTTCCATCGCCAATTGTTGAGCTTTTTCTAGACTTTCTGCAGCCTGTAAATTTTGCGCTACTGGAACCAAACTCGGGCGCAGTTGCAGCAAATCTGCTCTAGCTTGTTGATACCCAAAGCCGGGGAAGTTAGGAATTTTCTCTAAATTGGCGATCGTTTCTTTAAGTCGTCGATCGAAACTTCTGAGCAGATTTACATCGGTGACTTTCCCTGCATTCTGCGTTTCAACTGCCAGTATGTTCGCTTGCTTCAGCGTTTCATTTCCCGATCGCATAACGGCGCTCATCCCTGCACCTGTTCCCAACATCAAAACGCCTAAACTTGCTAATAAAGCTGCGGGTATTTTGCGGCTTCGCGAATTATTAACTTGATTGTTAAATCGTGATGGTTGTACACTTCGAGTCGTCTGACGAGATTGTTCCGCTTCCGGTTCTGAATCCACCTCCAACTCCCAAGCCGGCAACTGCAAATCATCTGCTGCTGTTCCCGCTGTCAACTCCCTACTAATGGGAGCAATATTATTGCTATTTCCGCTGGAATACTTGTCAACCAAACTCTGCAATCCTGCTTGATATCCTTCTCCTACCGCCTGAAAACTCCACTCTCCATTCTTTCTATACAAACGACCAAACTCTACAGCAGTCTCTCGCGAAAAATTCTCTTTTAATTCATACCGAACCAGTTCGCTTTTCGTATCCAAATTGCTAATTTTGATAAAAGCATTTTTGATATTGCTAAAATTTGCATTGATTTTATTTGCTTCGTGAATAGTGACAGCAAAAGTCACTTCCTCAATTTCAGGATTAATTTTCTCTAAAATAACGCCGTAAATAGTCTTATTCTCTTGACCTCGGTTGTTTTTCTCAGGAATCGATTGCAGTACCGAACCGTCACAGGATTGCAGATTATTGTAAAAGATCAAATATTTATCGTTAGGTAGTTTGCCGTCAGAACCTAGCATAAACGCAGAGACATCAATCTCGTAGCTTTGTCCTGCCTCTGTCGCCTGCCAACCCAGGGCGATCGCCATTTTTTTTAAACCAGGCACTTTTTTAGAGATATTAAATCTCTCACCCTTACTTAATTGCATTGCCATCTGCTTATTTGTTAAACCTAAAATTTTATATTCCTAATCTTAATGTTACGTGGCACAATAAGTTCTTTAATTAATGAAATTTAACAGAGTTTCTCTAATCGCGGGCTTGATTAAAAATATCTGCTGCCTGTATCTGAATTTATTGAGATTTACTTAGAGAGAATTACCTAAGTACAAACCGGAATTTCTGCCCCAAGCGGTTTCTACAATTGAACTTAATTTGACATTAGTTTGGAGCATTTTCAAAACTAGGTAGCAAGGTAACAAATTTACCAAAATCTCCAGACGAAACTGTTCCGCTTCCGGTTCTGGCTTCACGTCCAACTCCCCAGCCGGGAACTGCAAATCATCTGCTGTTCCCGCTGCCAACTCGTTAGTAATTGGAGCAATATTATTACTGTTTTAGCTGCAATACTTGTCAACAAAACTCTGCAATCCAGCCTGATATCCTGCTCCTACCGCCTGAAATCTCCACTCTCCATTCTTTCTATACAAACGACCAAATTCTACAGCAGTCTCTCGCGAAAAATTCTCTTTTAATTCATACCGAACCAGTTCGCTTTTTGTATCCAAATTGCTAATTTTGATAAAAGCATTTTTGATATTGCTAAAATTTGCATTAATTTTCTCTGCGTCGTGAATAGTCACAACAAAAGTTATTTCCTCAATTTCAGGATTAACTCTTTCTAAGATAACGCCGTAAATAGTCTTATTCTCTTGACCTTGGTTGTTTGTTTCAGGAATCGATTGCAGTACCGAACTGTCAAAGGATTGCAGATTATTGTAAAAGATAAAATATTTATCGTTAGGTATTTTGCCGTCAGCACCTAGCATAAACGCCGAGACATCAATCTCGTAGCTTTGCCCTGCCTCTGTCACCTGCCAACCGAGGGCGATCGCCATTTTTTTTAAACCGGGCGCTTCTTGAGAGATATTAAATCTCTCACCCTTACTTAATTGCATTGCCATCTGCTTATTTGTTAAACATTAAACTTTATAGTGTTAATGTTAATATTAAGTGGCACAATAACTTTTCATATTTAATAAAACTTAATATTTGGCTTTAATAGCGGGCTTGATTAAAAATATGTGCTGCCTGTATCCGAATTTATTTAGATTTACTTATATATAATTACGCAAGCAAAAACCGGGCTTTCTCCAAAACCCGGTTCCTACAATTGAACTTAATTCGACTCTACTTTTGAGCATTTTCCGAACTAGGTGGCAGGGTAACAAAGTTACCAAAAGCTCCAACAGTTTGATAGCTTTTTTTGCCTAATTCAGTTGTGTAAATACTGGCTACGCCCAAATTTTGACGCTGCGTTGTATTGTCGAGCAAGCCTTCGATCGTGTCCCGTTGCGAAGTCAGTAAATTCTTGCAACTGCCGATCAAAGTATCTGTAATGCCGCTCAAAGCTTTCGGAACGCGAGAATCTTTGCACACAGTGCTTTCCAACTCGGTTTCGAGTACGCCGGAAGCATAAGTTAGGTATTTGTCTCTCCCAGGATTTGTAAATGCCATGCCGGCGGCCAGAAGAGTCAGGGCGATCGCGACTTTTCCCACATTGCCGAAAAATTTAGAAGTTGGCTTCTTAGTATTCATTGCGTTATCAATAATCATTTTTTTTAGCCCCGTTGATTTATAAGCTTCTCTTGATTTAAACTACACCTCCTCAGAAACAGATTTCCGAAAGGAGGGGACAGTTTTTAGATTGGAGACCATTTGCGAGTAAGTCTCTCACTGGTTTACCTTCCTTTTACGTTTCTCCCTCCCTCACATCCGGTAAATCTTCAACAAAACATTTAGCTGGTTCCCAGGCAGAGCCTGGAAACGAGGAATTTAAACTTAGTTTCGCTTTGATTTTTGCCGATCGATCTCCCGCTGCAACTCTTCAATTTGACGGCGCAAAGCCTCCGTCTCGCTGTTAGGCGTTTGGGACTTCACATCAACCGCACCCTCAGCTACAGCCCGCTTGTAGTTCCCCAGCTTAATTTGGCGGTATTCCTCGGAACTTGCCCAGTCTCGCAAATACCGCAGGCGTTCCACCGGGAAAGGGTGACTCAGCATCACGCCCTGACCGCCGTTGTAAAGTAAAAACTTATACACTTGGTTGAGATTGTCTCGATCGAGCTCTTGATAGTTGTCAGACTGGCGGATAAATTCTTGCAAACTGCATTGGTCAGCATATTTACTGCTAACTCCCGCAAGTTTCATCATCGTCTTCATCACACTGTTTAAGTCATCCGTTACCAACAAAGCCGCCCGGTCTGCCGATAATTCAGCCTTGCGGCGCCACTCATAAAAAGCGTAAATTAAACCGCTGCCTACCATATTTCCCAGCCCGAAAGTCATCTCGCCAATTGTCGAGGCAACGCTCATTGCCCACGTCGCCATTTGATTTAAAGTTGGATGACCGCATTTAATATGTCCCAACTCGTGAGCCAATACTACCCTAATTTCTGGCTCTTCCAACAAGTCTAAAAGACCAGTGTTTAATACTACATAAGGCTGGTTTTTCCCCAGGGCATAGCTGTTAACTGAGGGATTCTGAGAAACAAACAAACCAGGTTCTGGAAAAACATCTAAATCCTGCAAGCACTCCCGAAATATATGATAAATGCTGGCATATTGGCGTGGGCCGACTTGAATGCTATTTCCCATTAGGTAAACGAATTGCGGTCGTTCGTAGACAAATTCTACAAATTTGCTGGCAATTAAGTCAAATCCAGGTACGCTGCGCAGCGCTTCCTCAGCTTGCCGATCGAGGGGATGCTGAAATGCTTCGCTAGAAATTCCCGTATAAGTAGGCATAGTTGTTGCAAAAGTTACATTTAAGATATCAGTAATGCCATCGCTGCTGGTGCTAGCTGGCGCCTGACTTATAATATTATCGCGACAAATATTGAACTGTTGTGGAACAGGCCGGAAAGCCTGTTCAAATTAGCGTTAAAATTGGGATTCTGGTACAGGCGCGATCGACAAACATCTTTCGCTGTGTCTGTTTATCGCCTCATCCAAAAATTGGAACGTGCAAAAATGGCTATCCTGCAACTCGAAAACGGTACAACCTACACTCAATTAAGCGACATTGCGCGCGAACTCGCGCCTTTAAACATTCAACTCAACCGCTGGCCCGTGGGTGACAGCGCTGAAATTCAAAATTTGTTAGCGAAAGATGCTCTTGACGACAATCAAAAAGAGCAAGTGCTGCAAGCTCTCGACGGCTACTTTCAACAGCTAAACCAAAGTGCAGGCTATCAGGATCGCGACTTACTCGTACTGCACCCAGACATTCCCAACCTCGACACCATGCTGTCCAAATTCAACAAGTGCCACATCCACGCCGATGATGAAGTCCGCTATATCGTAGCAGGCGAGGGCATTTTCGGCTTCGTGCGGCCCGACGGCAGCCAAGTCGAACTCACAGTGCAGCCGGAAGAATTTATCAACGTGCCGGCGAATACAGAACACTGGTTTTATTTGACAGCAGCCCGGAAAATTAAAGCTGTGCGGTATTTTACCACCAAAGAAGGCTGGACGCCTGAGTATACCGATACGGAAATTCGATCGCGTTTAGCTGCTGTTTGAACAGACTTGACGGTTGACAGTTGACGGTTGACAGTTGACAGTTGACGGCAATCTTCAAACCATCTAAAAATCCTCAAATCCCGCATCAAATTTTATGGTTTGAAGATTGCAAAATACTCAAAGCAACCGCCTCCGCCACCTTAATTCCATCAATCCCCGCCGACAGAATTCCACCCGCATATCCTGCACCTTCCCCAGCAGGATAAAGACCTTCTGTATTCAAACTCTGATAATCTTCCTTGCGTTTAATCCGAATTGGTGAAGAAGTGCGCGTTTCCACCCCAGTCAAAACCGCATCATCCATCGCAAATCCTTTAATCTGTTTGTCAAAAGCCGGAAGTGCTTCGCGGATAGCTGCGATCGCATAATCTGGCAAACTTTCGCTCAAATCAGTCATCACAACTCCCGGCGTATAAGACGGCTGCACGCTGCCTAGCGCCGTGGAAGGGCGATTTGCCAAAAAATCACCCACAAGCTGCCCAGGGGCGTTATAAGTGCCACCACCTAACTCAAATGCCCGTTCTTCTAGGCGACGCTGAAACTCAATTCCTGCTAAGGGATGACCGGGATAATCCTCCGGCGTGATACCCACCACAATCCCGCTGTTAGCATTGCGTTCATTGCGAGAATATTGACTCATCCCATTAGTGACAAGTCGCCCCGGTTCTGACGCAGCCGCCACTACCAAACCACCGGGACACATACAGAAACTATATACAGAACGATTGTTTTGGCAGTGGTGAACCAGTTTGTAATCGGCGGCGCCCAAAAGCTTATGGCCCGCCCGATCGCCAAAACGACAGCGATCGATGATAGTTTGGGGATGTTCGACCCGAAAACCTACAGAAAATGGTTTTGCTTCGATGTAAACCCCGCGCGAAAACAACATTTCAAAAGTATCGCGGGCGCTGTGTCCCACCGCCAAAACTATATAATTACTAGCAATATATTCTCCACTGGCTAGGGTAACTCCCTGCACTTTTCCATTTTCGATGTGGATATCTTCTACACGAGTTTGAAACCGAATTTCTCCGCCTAATGATTCTATTTGGGCGCGAAGACTTTGGACAATTCCCACCAGTTTGAACGTGCCAATATGCGGTTTGTTAATATATAAAATTTCCGGTGAAGCTCCCGCATTCACAAGTTCCGTCAGCACCTTGCGTCCATAATGTTGAGGATCTTTAACTTGGCTGTAGAGTTTGCCATCGGAAAAAGTACCCGCACCACCTTCGCCAAACTGAGCGTTAGATTCTGGGTTGAATTCTGCTTTTTTCTTCCAAAATCCAAAGGTGTCAACTGTGCGATCGCGCACTGCTTTTCCGCGTTCTAAAAGGATGGGGCGAAACCCCATTTGTGCCAGCATCAGACCTGCAAACATACCGCACGGCCCTGTACCAATCACAATGGGGCGAATCGTCAAATTGTTGGGGGCTTGCGCTACATAGCGATAACTCGTGTCTGGTGTCACCATTACATGAGGATCTTTTTTGAAGCGTTGGAGAAGTTGCTTTTCCTGTGTCGTCTCTACGTCCACAATATAGACAAGGAGGATTTCTGCTTTTTTACGAGCATCGTAGCTGCGCTTGAAGATGGAATAGCCGAGCAATTCTTCGGGGGGAATTTGCAGCTTTTTGAGAATGGCGCTGGCGATCGCATCTTGAGGATGATCTAGGGGGAGTTTTATTTCGGTTATTCGTAACATATAGTGGAAGGAAGAAGGAAGAAGGAAGAAGGAAGAAGGAAGAAGGAAGAAGGAAGAAGGAAGAAAGAAGGAAGAAGGAAGAAGGAAGAAGGAAGAAAGAAGGAAGAAGGAAGAATAAAAATCCCGAACAGAAGTATTATAACTATTTAACCGGACATCCTATGGGCGATCGTCCTCGGTCGCTCAATTTTTTATTTTTGAGTGGATAATTGAAGAAGCGTTATAATAAATAAAAAATTAAGTTTTGTAAAGACCCTTGACTGCAACATTCACACCCAAAAACAGCCGCACCTGGCACGCTCTCAACCCCCTGTGGCAAGGAGCCGAAGACGCAGTACAGAAGGGTTTGCCCCACGCCAAGCTCGCACCGGCATGGCAAATACTGCTTCTAGGCGACGGTTCCCCCACCCGTCACCTGCAACTGCTGACAGGGGAACCCACAGAAGTAGATGTGATCGATATGTCTTTAGTGGGTGAAGACGCAGACGGCGCGCCCCAGCAAATTGTCGCCGTTCCGGGGCCGCGCCTGCGCCGCCAAGTGTGGCTGCGGACTGCTTCGGGACAGCGCTTGGCCTATGCAACTTCTTGGTGGGAAGCGAGCCATGTAGATGAATATTTACAAAATAAATCTTTGCCAATTTGGGCCAGTTTAGCGCGGCTGCGCACAGAATTGTATCGGGACGTGCAAGGCATTTATTTGGGTAATTCGGCTGCTTTGGAATCAGCTTTTGAACAGTCGGGGCCTTTTTGGGGGCGACACTATTTGTTTTGGCATCACGGGAAGCCACTGACGCTGATTTATGAGGTTTTTTCTCCTTATTTAACTAAGTATTTGGGGCCGATGCAATTGGATGTTGATTGAGACTGAGATCTTGCACCATTATCAATAAGGGTTTCAGGGCACGCGAGCGTGCCCACCCCACAAGAACATTTACCTATTGTGGAACAGGCATCTTGCCTTTTCTTAAGAATAGTTCCGCCGAAATTTCACTTGCAAACCGTCGCGGGGATGAGGAGTCGGTACTCGGATTAAATTCAAATCTTGATCCGGTAAAAGCTCCCATTCAAACTCCCGAATAATCTTTGCCGCAAACAACTTCATCTCTAACCGGGCAAATTCTTTGCCCAAACATTCTCGCAAACCTCCACCAAATGGCACGTAACTGAACGGTTTAGCCGATCGATCCGAGCTAAATCGATCGGGGTCGAATCGATCGGGTTCAGGATAAAGTTGACTATCCTGATGGGTTTGATTAATCCCAGAAATCAGGCTCCAACCCTTGGGAATTTCATAGCCGCCGAACTCACAAGCATTAATTACTGTCCGAAAAACAGCTCCCACCGGTGGAACTAAACGCAGCACTTCTCGCATAACCTGTTCTAAATAAGTCATTTGTTTGAGCTGTTCCAATGTTAGGGGTTCACTTGTGGGGAACTGCTGCTGTTCGGCCCGCACTTTTGCCATCACATCGGGATGTTGAGCTAGGAGAAGACAAAAAGAGGCGATCGCTGAAGTTAAAGTTTCGTGTCCGGCAAACAGCAGCAACAGCACTTGATCTTTTAACTCATCCAAACTCAAACTATTTCCCTCGTCATCGCGAGCCGAAATCAGCAAACTCAAAGCATCATTGCCACTAGGGGTTCCTTGCTGGCGATCGCGAATAATCTTTTCAAGTTCTGCCAACAGCAGCTTGCGACATTTTTTCGCCTTGCCAAACTGAGTCCAAGGCACATCTAAAGGAATCGAAAATAAACCATTGCACCAAGTTTCAAAATAATGTCCTAGCGCCGTTTCCGAACCATTTTCAATCCCTACTAACAACTTACCCGCAACATCAAAAGTATAATTTCTCAGTTCTGGATACCAAGTCATGGTTTCCATTTTGGCCCATTTTTCTAAATAGCGCTGAGTGATATTTTCCATCCCGCCGATGTACCCGCCCAAAGCTCGCGGCTGAAACGCTTGGTACAGCAACTTACGCCGATTTTGGTGGCTAGCACCCGTTTGCAACGCCAAGGAAAGCGGCCCTAAAAGCGCTCTCGTGCTGGCAGGCCAAGCCACAACAAAATATTGGTTGTCATTGCTTAAAACAAACAAATTAGCCTCTTTGCCACACATAAACACGGTAGGCTGTCCGAAAATGCTGCTTTTGAAAATGGGCCCGTACTGCTGGTGGCGTTTATTGGCAAATTGGGAATCTAGCAAAAAGTTGAGGGTATCGCCAATTAGGGGTAAACCTAAACTGCCGGGAGGTAATGCCATTTTAGATTTTAGATTTTAGATTTTAGATTTTTAATATCATATCAATTTTAGTTTTCTCGTGCATATTGTATACCAGACAAATTTCGGTGAAAATAACTTTTATTTGTTTGCAGCCTATAGGTGAGTCTGTCTTAAAGTTAATACAAAAAAATAGGGTTTTTCCGACTGACTTACATTACTATTTTTGCAAAGAACCAATTTAATTTTCTGTTCTTTTAATCGGAATCTCTATTATAAATTCACTGCCTTTCCCCACCACCGAGAAACACTTGATTTCACCTTTATGTTTTTCGACAATAATTGAATGGGAAATGGCCAAACCCATCCCTGTCCCCGAACCGATCGGTTTTGTAGTATAGAACGGGTCAAAGATCCGCTGCTTGACTCGATCGGTCATGCCTGCACCGTTATCAGCAATTCTAATCACAGCGAGAGTACCTTCTACCGCTGTACGAATGCGGATAATTCCCGGATTTTCGAGCGATTGTTGTAAAACGTCAATAGCGTTAGCGATAATATTCATAAACACCTGATTTAACAGTCCGGCGTAGCACTCCACGAGTGGCAATTGTCCGTATTCTTTAACGAGTTGAATTGCGGGGCGACGGTACTCCGTACCGGCTACGCTAACGGGCTGAACTTTCAGACGGTGTTCTAAAATCATCAATGTGCTGTCGATGCCTTCATGAATATTAACCTTTTTCATGTCAGATTCATCTAGGCGAGAAAAATTACGCAAACTCCTCACGATATCGCGGATGCGAGTGGCTCCCACCTGCATAGAAGACAGCATTTTCGGCAAGTCGTCTAGCACAAAATCTAGTTCTAACACCTCTATTGCCTGCTGAATATCCGGAGAAGGTTCCGGGTATTCATCTCGATACATTTGCACCAGTTTCATCAAATTTGTGGTGTATTCTTCTGTGTAGGTAAGATTGCCGAAAATAAAGCTGATCGGGTTATTAATTTCGTGGGCAATTCCTGCTACCATCTGACCGAGACTCGACATTTTTTCTGCCTGCACGAGCTGAGTTTGAGCTTGCTGGAGTTCGCACAGAGTTACTTCTAGTTTGGCAGCTTGTTCTTGTGCTATCCGAGCTGAATCGACGCTTTTAGTGTAAAGTTCAGATTGACTGATGGCGATGCCCAATTGAGCGCCAATTGCCTCCATTAACTCCACTTCCTCTTTTGTCCACTTACGCACCTCGCTGCAAGAAACGCAGCCAATAACACCATTTAAACCCCCGGTACTTTTAATCGGCAAATCCAATACCGACTTGTAACCAACCTCCAAAAAGAATTTTCGTTCTACGGGATCGCTGAGAGTTGCAACATCATCTATTTGATAAACTTCCAAATTAGCGATTTTTTGCGACAGCGTACCCGTTATGTCAGCAGGGAAATAACCCAAATCCGAGAACAAGTCATCATTTTTAGCTTCGTGGACGACATCCCAAGCAGGTGGCGAAGCGTCGGGCAAATACCAGATAAACACACAGCGATCGAGTTGCAGCAAGTCGCGAACCTGCTGCACAGTTGTTGCCAAAATAGTATCTAAATCCAGAGATTCGCGGATATTGCTAGCTAGCTGGTTCAGCAGCGCTTCCTGCTCCGCTAACTTGCGGAATCGCGCTTCCGAAGCTTGCAATTTTCGTTGAGCTTCTTTTTGTTGTGTAACGTCCAAACCCAAACCGATTAAGCCGATCGCGCTGCCGTTGGCCTCTTTTACCTTAGCTTTGATCACCTCTAAATGGTGATTTTCACCGTCAGCAAACTGGATAATTTCATCAGCATAAAAAGGAGTATCTTGACTCCAGATGTGCACGTCAGATGCCATGCACTTAGCAAATGCTTCCCCTCCCAAAATTTCTGAAGAATGAGAAGCTGCCAAAAATCTTTCTTCAGGAACGTTCACAGATTCGCAAAAAGTTTTGTTAACCAACAGCATCTTGCCTTTAGTGTCAGTCAGCCACACCCAAATGGGAGCGTTGTCAATAATTGCCCTCAAAGTTTGCTTTTGTCTGGCGAGAGCTTCTTCTGTTTGTTTGCGCTTAATTCCCAGGGCGATCGCATCGGCACTTGATGCCAAAGCAACCAGCGTTGATTCGTTCAACTTCTGGCGAGAAAACATCGCCATTACTCCCAGCAACTGATTGTCAACAATTAGCGGATATCCAGCAAAAGCCACCATTCCTTCTCGTTTCGTCCATTCTTTGTCCTGGACTCGGGGATCTTCTTGCACAGAATTAGTGATGTGAGGTTTTCGCTCCAAGGCGATTAAACCAATTTTGAAATCACCGACAGCAATGCGGCTGTGAGCGCCGTCAATGTGAGTATATATCCCCGCGCTTGCTTGCAGTTCCAGTACATTTCCCTCTTCATTCAGCGTCCAAATCCGAGCAAACGCAGCATCCAAATGGCGCACAACTGCTTCGCTGCAATATTGCAAAGTTGCAAGCAAAGTCTGGTTTTGAGTTAGAGCAATTCCCACATCTGCAGTGAATAGAGAAAGTTTCAATTGTTCTGCTAAAGCTTGTTCTGCTATTTTGCGCTGTGTAATGTCTGTAGCAGCACCGAGACGCTGTTTAATTTTTCCCTCCTCTGTTCTGCTAAATACAATATTCCGGCTGACTAACCAGTGCAAACAATTCTGTCGATCGCGTACCCGATATTCGTACTCAATAACTTCGCCGTCGGGAGCATTTTCTAATTGCTGAAAATATCCGGGAAATTTAGCTAAGTCGTCAGGGTGGATGATGGTGGGCAGTAGATTGCTGCCCATGTTTTCAACTTCTGCCCTCGTATAGCCGAGGGTGTCACTGATTTCGCGGTTGCTGTAGACATTTCGCTGCTCGCTTTCATCGTAAACAAAGAGAAGATTCGGACTGGTATTGGCAATTCGCTCAACAAAACGCTGACTCTCTTGCAGCGCTGCTTCTGCTTGTTTGCGATCGGTAATGTTAGTCGAATTGCCAATCAGGCGGTAGATTCTGCCAGAGGCATCGTGCAGCGGCGTCAGAGTTACCATAAACCAATGTTGTGCGCCTTCCAACTCGGCGCTGTCTTCATAAGAAATCGAGCTGTCGGCTGCCAAACAATCGACGCATCTTTGCCGAAAATCTGCTGCTACGGTTGGGGGAAAAACCTCTTCTGGGGTTTTGCCTTTGACATCTGCGCTCAAAAGGCCTGTATAGGCTTCTGTGGCTGTATTCCAGCCTGCATAGCGAAACTCTCCGTCGGCGCCGACATCTATCACGAAAAGAGCTTGACTGGAGCCGTTATAGATGCTGTTTAAAAATTCCTCTTGTTCGCGCAATTGTGTTTCTGCTTTTTTGCGTTCTGTAATGTCGGTGAAACTGCCGACAACGCGATAAATTTTGCCCGATGCGTCCTGCAGCGGAGTCAGAGTTAGGATCGACCAGATTTCTCCAGGCACAAAATTAGCGGGATATTCGCGGGAAATCGAGCTGCCTTTTTCCAAACAGTCGATCAAATTCTGCCGGAACATTGCTGCTGTAGCTTCTGGGAAAAGCTCTTCAGGAGTTTTGCCGTACCCGAATTCGCTGCTGATGCCGCCGAGTAAATCTGTTGCTGGGTTCCAGCCGGCGTAGCGAAATTCTCCGTCTTCGCCGACATCTATTACAAAAATGCTGTAATCTACGCCGTCGTAAATGCTGCGCAAAAATTCTTTTTGCTGCTGTATTTGTTCTTCTGTTATTTTGCGATCGGTAATATCGAAGTGCGCTCCCACCCACTGGCGAACGCTGCCGTCTGCGTTCAATACGGGCACACCGCGCACGCTCATGTACCTGTACTCGCCGTCGTGCCTGCGCAAGCGGTGTTCTACTTCGTATAAAGTGCAGTTGGCAATTGCATCAGACCAAATCTTTGCAGTATGTTGTCTGTCGTCTGGATGGATAGCATTCAGCCACCCCCATCCTTTAAGTTCGCCGTAAGTCTGTCCTGTAAATGCACTCCATCCTGTTTGTTCGGTGACAAATTCGCCTGCGGCTTTAGTATCCCAAACAATTTGGGATGTGGCTTCAATTAAGCAGCGGTAGCGTTCCTCGCTTTCTTGCAAGGCTTTTTCGGCGCGTATGCGATCGCTGATGTCGCGAGATATGCCAACTACGCCGATAATATTTTCCTGAAAGTCGCGCCAAGGGTATTTCGCGGTTAGAAACGTTTGCACAGCCCCCTTTTTTGGTATATATTCTTCATAAGTCAAATATTCTCCTGCCGTCACTCTGCTGTCTATTTCGATAATTTTACTGGCCATTGCAGCGGGAAATAATCCTGCATCGTCTGTGCCTAAAATTGCCTCAAGCGGTTTTTCAAAAAATTGAGCTAGCGCAGAATTAGCGATCGTGTAGCGGCCTTGAATATCCTTGACACAAATGATATCCGGCGTGCTTTCAATCACGGAATACAAGATAGAATTGCTGTGCTGGAGTGACTCTTGGGCCCTTTGGCGATCGGTAATGTCGCGGCCGACACCATAGATCAATTCTTCCTCGCAGAAACGGGTAGCAGTCCAGGCTATCCACTTGTAAGAACCGTTGCGACAGCGCCAGCGGTTTTCAAACCCAACGGTATTATTTCCCGCAGCAATACTTTCAACTTCTTTTAAAGTAATTTCGCGATCGTCTGGATGCACGAATTCAAGGAACAGTTTGCCAATCATTTCTGCTGGGGAATAGCCGAGGATTTTTTCTGCTGCTGGGTTGATGAGTGTTACATAACCGTCAAAACCAATGACGCACAGCATATCTGGCGAGAGGCTAAAAAAGCGATCGCACCCGTCGGGTTGGCTGGATGGGCGATGATCGTTTTGGGCTGCGACAGCAGAGGCGTTTGAGCGCGCCGATACCGCCAAAAAGACAATATTTGCTATTCCCAAAAATCCCAGTGCGAGTTGGCCGTCGTACAAATTATCGCCGCTGCCAGCTACGAGCCACCCGTTTAACACCAGCAGTACAATTATCAAAATTGAGAATAAACTGCCAGGGGCGATCGTCGCTAGGCTGATTTTTTTTTCATACTGCTTGCTGCCTTCTGCCTTTTCTATTGTGGTGACTTCTGCCGTGAATTTTCTCAACAACAGTCGCATTAAGTTCGATAATTTAGTGCTTTTTGATTCTTCGATATGAACAGAAGATTTCATTTTTTTACTCTTGATTCCGTTTTTGTTTTGGTGAGTCACAATTACAATAAAGATGTTTAAATTTTGTAAAACTTTCCTAGCTTGCGAAATCTATCATTTTTAAACTTGCGTAAATCTACGCAACTTGGTCAGAAAATTAAGTGTATTTACGGAATTAGCGAGCAATCTCTTTTTAGCTAGGGTGCGCCTTTTCTACTTCTTTCCACTCATAGAGAAAGTTTATCTATAATACTACGCTACATATTGCTGTTAGTCATCGGACATTTGGCGTAATCGAGCTAATCCTGCACGCAGAGCCTAATTATGTATGCTGCGCATGAAGCTCCTTACCGCTTTAGAGTAGCGTATTATACCACTTTTTGCGTCCAGCAATGACCGGGTTTGATGTATGAAAATACTGCGTGAACCGCCCTGGGTGTGGGTTGAACAGCCCGGAATATTAGTCAAGTTCAAGCAGGTTGAATTTGACCATAAATTATGAAGTTAAAATAAAGATAAACTGCTGATTTGTGAAGATAAAATGAAAAAAATATTTGTAGAAGTTTTTCGTTGCACGAGATATTCGCGCTTAATGGTTAATTAGTAATTGGTAATTGGTAACGGGCAATTGGTAATTGATACCAGTTTAAAACACTAGAGATCACAAGTGTTTCGATTCATCTGCAGGGGATGGGGGCCAAGCAGCTTGGCGACCTAGTTGCTGTTGCCGAATTCGCTCCAAATTTCCCGCAGGAATAGCAGCTATAAGTTGCCGCGTGTAAGCTTGCTGCGGTTGCCTGTAAATGCGCTCAGCAGTGCCAATTTCCTCGATTTTACCTTTGTTCATGACGATCGCGCGATCGCTCATAAACTTGACCACGCTCAAATCGTGAGAAATAAAAATATAAGTCAGTCCAAACTCTGTTTGCAACTCCTTCAGCAAATTTAAAACTTGCGCCTGCACAGACACATCTAATGCCGAAACCGACTCATCGCAAATAATAAACTTAGGATTCAAAGCCAAAGCTCTAGCAATACAAATTCGCTGCCGCTGTCCGCCCGAAAACTCGTGAGGGTAGCGCCGCATAAAATCGGGATTTAAACCCACTCTCTCCAACAAATAAGCCGCGCGATCGCGCTGTTCTTTTTGGTTCTTACCAAAGCGGTGAATCACCATCGGTTCCATCACCGCATCCCCAATATTCAGGCGCGGATCGAGAGAACTAAAAGGGTCTTGAAAAATAATTTGCAGATCGCGCCGCAGCCACCGCAATTTGCGATCGTACTCTTTTTGCCTCCGATAATTAGCCATCCACTGCGATGCCGAACTACTTATGGCAGGAGGCGTAATTTCTTGGCCTTCAAAAAACACTTTACCGCTGGCGATCGGAATTAATTGCAGCAAAGCTCTCGCCAAAGTTGATTTGCCGCAGCCAGACTCGCCCACCAAACCCAAAGTCTCGCCCGGGTAAACCTCAAAAGAAATATCGTTGACCGCCATAAACAAGCGTTTAGTTTCGCCAAACATTCCCTGCACCGGAAAACCGACTCGCAAGTTATTCACAGCCAGCAAAGGTTCGGAAATATTCGGCAGCCGAGGCGGTTTTCCATTTGGAAAAGCGGAATTTCCTCCGCTGATGTCGCCGTCTAAATCGGTATTTTTCTCGACAATTACTAATTCGCCGCTAGCATTTGTGGTCACATCCATAAAATCGGAAACTGTCGGCAAGCGGCGCAGTTGCCGATCGAGAGTTGGGCGGCAAGCTAACAGACCTTTTGTGTAAGGATGTTGGGGATTGCTGAAAATTTGTTCGATCGCACCGCACTCAACAATTTTGCCTCGGTACATCACCGCCACCGTATCGCCAATTTCCGCAATGACGCCCAAATCGTGGGTAATAAAAATCATTGCCATGCCTCTAGAGTCCCGCAATTCGCGCAGCAAAGCTAAGATTGTTGCCTGCACGGTTACGTCTAAAGCCGTGGTCGGTTCGTCAGCAATTAATAAAGTTGGATTGCAAGAAATGGCCATTGCAATCATCACGCGCTGGATTTGACCGCCTGAGAGTTCGTGGGGGTAGCGATCGAGCATAGCTTGTTTTTGGCCGTTGACGAGCTCCATCAAATCGCGATCGTCCTCCCGAACCGCTTCTTGCCGCAAAGCCACACACCGCTGCCTGAGCTCATCGTCGCCCGCTAGCAGCTTTACCTCTTGCAGCAGAGAAGCTGCTTTGCGCCGCGCTTCTGTCTGCGACACCTTTTGGTGCAAACAAATGGCTTCTGTGAGTTGAAATCCGATCGTATAAACGGGATTGAGCGAACTCATCGGCTCTTGAAAAATCGTCGCAATCTGGCTGCCCCGGTATGTTTGTTTTTCCCTGTCCGGCATTTCCAGCAGATTCACAGGCCCATTGCTAGCGCCGTCTTTTGTCGGAGAAAACCAAATTTCGCCCTCAATTTTCGTAGACGAACTCGACAGCAAACCCATCACAGCCAGGGATGTTACCGATTTTCCCGACCCCGACTCTCCCACGATTCCCAGAGTTTGCCCTCGCTTGACCTCAAACGAAATGCCGTCAACAGCTTTGACTGTTGCAGACGCATCGCCTGCGTCCGCAGATTGAAATTGAACCCGCAGGTTGCGAACTTCTAGGACGGTTTCACTCATGGAGGTCTATGGCAAAAGTTAAATGGAGATTAAGTGGATTGTAGCAGGGCCTGTTGAAGGCAGAAGGCAGTGGGAAAATTTTAAGTTGTGAGTTTTGAATTTTAAAGTTTAAATTCTTTAAATTAAAACTCACAACTCAGAACTACTGGAGTGCCTTCGGCCTGCGCATAATTTTCCTCAAAAACCGATGACTTGAGTATCAGCAGGCAGTGCAGTGGCCTCAGAGACCTTTTTAAACACGGTTGCCTGCTCGTTTAAGGCATTAGGTCTGGCCTGCCCGGGATTGGTGCCTTGCAACTGAAGCCGCATTTGACCTTCGGGAGTCAATTCAAAAACAGTCTGAACGGTTTCTGTGCTGCTGAGGCCGACATCAATGTGCATCGGTTTTTCACCGAGATTAACTTTGTACCTCATTTCTTTGGCGCGGGCGGCTCCGTCGGGGCCTTTAGCCATGAGAAATAATTTGCCTTCTGGGGCAAAGACGAAGGTGAAAGACTGACCGGAGGGGACTGTGCCTTGCCATTGGCCTAGGAGTTGCGTGTCGATGTTGCTGGCGGCCGGGGCTGCTGTTTCTTGGGCAATTGTTGGTGCTGCTGCGGATGCGGGGCTGTATGAAGCGGTGAAGCTGGCGAGGATGCCGAAGCAAAGACCACCTGCGATCGCTTTGCCAATCATTTTTGAATTAGACATGAGACCGATCTAAAAATTGGTTATTTGTTTTGTACACTGTAGCGGTAAAACCGTACTTTGTTTAGTTTAAATCCGTTTTAGGGATAGAGATAGGTTGAGGTTCAAACCCGCAACGCAGTTCTCATCCCCTGACTAAAGCTTGTCTTGAGCTTATTGAAGGGTTACGGGGATTTCACTTTTTTTTGTTGTAAAATCCAATACAAATTCGGCTTTAATTGAACAGCTCGCTGCTCTGAGTAGATCGTTCAGAACTCAAAACAGCTCACTGACTACTGTGTTCGATCGCACAGATAATTTGGCTAATCGATCGCATTAACGGTCTTTCATTAATTGCTTTCAGGATTGCGATCGACTTGTTCTGTCGGAGATTCCGGCGCGGGTTCCTGTGGATTTCGCGATCGTTTCGTTCGCTCCAATGCCTCTGCGTAAGACCAAGCCACGCTCACAATAAAAGCTTTCGCCATACCGTCCAAATTTTCTGAATCCTCGCTTTCGGGCCGTTCAGCTTTTGGGTTGCCGTCGTTTGTCATGTTTTTGTTTTCTCCCGGGCAGGTTTTTCTAGCGAGTTTTTGCAGTGTGCGATCGATACCCAAAAATTATGATTATTATGATTTTGCTTGCACCCGCACCCTACTTATCTTTGAGGGTATGACCTTGCTCAGCCAAATAATATCATAAATACACTGATTCGATGACCGCATCAGAAGGAAACCTTAACTTCGCTCGTGGCCCGCAAAACGGACTCTTGCTGGAAAGTGCGTTTGTAAGTTTCGATAATTTCATTAATAGCCTGATTTTTTTCCCGGCTACTTTCATAAATCAAAATAACTATTTTAGAGTTTTCTCGAATTAGAATTCCCGAGCTGTTGAGAAACTGCCCCGATCCTTCTAATACAGTTAGCCCTTCCCGAAAGCGAGGGGTAATAACTGCCTTGACAAACTCCTGCCATTCTGCTTCCGAAATTGTTTCACCTTCCGGTTTAGTTAACCCAAAATACAGTTCATCTTTGAGGAGATTTGTTTGCTTGGCATTAGTATCCGAAGTTTCGGGAAGTTGAGCGCGGGCAATTGTCGCGGGACAAACAGGCAGGATGAACAGCAGGCCGGTCAAGCAAAGACTGTTAAGATGTTTATTCATCAGGAATTACGCGGAACTTCTATATGTAAGGTGCAACCTAAGCACCTTACCGCTTATTTCTCAGTCTCAAGCGAGAGGGACGAAAGTTTGTGTATTTTGACATCAAACTCGCATTCTAGAGGCGATCGAAGCCACATACGAGTTTGAAGTTAAAAGCGGTTTTAACTGACATATTGCACCATTTTCACGAGCAGGCTTTCCGGCCTGTTCCACTCATAGTTCAATTTTATTCTGGGCCGTTGCTCCTAGTCCGCCCTTGAAATGCTTATGGAGAATCCAGCAATATCTCAGTTTCAACCGCCGAGTCTTATCAAGGGGTTTTTAACGCGGATTTGATTTAATTTAACATAAAAGGCTTCCAACTCAAAAACCCAGTTTCACATGAGAAACCGGGTTTATGAACGTCAGTCTTAGTTTATTTATGCTCGCCTACTTGATTGTCTCTGCCGTATTAAGTAGCTCAACCTATTTAAACGTCAAACTGTTCAGGTGTTGAGAAACCCGCAAGGGCGAACACTCTTGGCGCTGCCCCTACAGCAATCAGGTTTCTCAGTGTTATATTTTTTTAGGTGGACCTACTTATCCTTTAAGTCGCGGACACTTCTCTTAGCAGTGTCTTGGTACATCTCTCCCATTTCTTTCACGGCTGCTCCTGCCTCTTGTCCAATCTTCTGAGCTCGTTCGCCCGGAGAGTCTGACGTTTCGCGAGCTTCTTGCCTCCATTCCCGGGTTGTTTGGGGTCTTTCAGGATTGTTTAGATCCGCTTTTGAGCCTCCTGGAGTGCCGAAAGCCTTGTTACTGTGTCCCGAATCAACATTTGCCGTCAGCAGCATAAAACCGACTAGGACAACACTCAAAAAACTCTTCACTTGAAAGCCCTTAAGCAGGGAACTGATGCGAGCAATGGCTGTGGAAATCAAATTCATCTCGGTAATACTCCCTAAGTTGATTGGTGATAAATTTCAACATTTTTAAATCTGATTGGCTCACTCCAAACTCAGCAGCTAACGCCAGAGAAAGCCAACTTAGCTTCACCTTGCAATTAACCACCTAAATAGAGTTATAGGTTAGCGATAAATTCTGGTAAATACGCCACCTATGTGTGAGCCAATTAGCTTTTTCACACATGAATATCACGTTAACAGCAGCAAAATAGTTTTACCTCTAACTAAAGTCATAACTTAATTAGAAGGAAAACACCTATTTTTATACACATGGTTAGAGAATTTTTAATCAATCATGCTATTCAGGGCAAATTCTTATTGCAAGCGATCGCCCGTTTTTACATCAAACCAGTGCAGCAACTGAGGCGGAAAAACCAGCTCTACAATTTCGGAATTCCAGTGGCGGTCATTTGGCAGCAAAGCCCGCACCGTTACTGGCTCCAAACCTTTAACTCGGACGCTAACTAAATTTTGCATTCCCAAGTTTTCCACTAAATAAACCTCACCTTTAATTGCCTCTGGGGCGGCTATCTTGCCGGCCTCTGCATCTGCAAAGCCGACGTGTTCCGGGCGAATTCCCAACACAATTTCTGGCGGCACAGTCGGCATATTTGGGAGTGGAACTCCAAAATCACCTAACATCGCAAAATTGCCCTGGCATTTAAGCACTAGCAAATTCATTTGCGGGCTGCCCACAAAACCGGCTACAAACTGATTGGCAGGACGGGTATAAATTAAGTGTGGCGGATCTAGCTGCTGCACGCTGCCGCTGTTGAGAACTGCGACTTTTGTAGAAAGCGTCATTGCTTCGGTTTGGTCGTGAGTGACGTAAACTACAGGAGCTTTTTGGGAGGAAAACAATTGTTTTAGTTCGGCCCTAACTTTTTCCCGCAATAATGCGTCGAGATTGCTCAAAGGTTCGTCGAGCAAAAATACTTCTGGTTGGCGCACTAATGCGCGGCCGAGGGCGACTCGCTGCCGCTGTCCGCCTGATAGTTTTCCGGGTTTGCGATCGATTAATTCCGTCAATCCGAGGGATGTTGCTACTTCCGTCACTAACCGATTGATTTCGCCGGAGGAGATTTTGCGAAGTTTGAGGCTCGACGCCATATTCTCGTAGACTGTCATGTGCGGATAAAGCGCGTAACTTTGAAAAACCATTGCAATATCCCGATCGCCCGGTCTGAGATAAGTGACATTGCGATCGCCAATTCTAATCTCGCCTCTAGTGGGCTGTTCCAACCCTGCAATTAACCGCAGCGTGGTAGATTTGCCACACCCCGACGGCCCCAACAAAGTCAGAAATTCCCCTTCGCTGACATCCAAACTAATGTCTTTCACGGGAACAACTTTAGGGCTGTAGGTTTTATTGAGGTTTTTTAGTTGCAATTTGGCCATGATTTTTAAAGTGTTGACTGTTGACTGTTGACTGTTGACTGTGTTGTTTACTCGTTACCAGGCTCTGCCTGGTAACGCATATCCGGAGGCTCTGCCTCCAATTTTCCTGTTTAAAAAGCGAGGCAGAGCCTCTAGATATCGGTTCCCAGGCAGAGCCTAGGAACGAGTTCTAAAATCTAAAATCGATTTATCCTTTTACTGCACCCGCAGTTAAACCCTGAACAATGCGCCGCTGGAACACCAAAACTAGCAAAACCAAGGGCAAAGTTCCCAAAACGGTAGCTGCGGCGATCGGCCCGTAAGGAATTTCAAAGACTGACGTGCCGCTGAGTTGAGCCGTGGCGACGGGAATTGTTTTTAGAGATTCGCGAGTCATAAATGTTAGGGCAAAAATAAACTCGTTCCAAGCTGAAATAAATGTCAGAATTCCGGTTGTGACTAAAGCTGGAAATGTCATCGGCAGTACGATTTGCCACAGCATTTGGAAAGTGTTGTATCCGTCTACTTTAGCGGCATCTTCCAAATCTTTTGGCAACTGTTGAAAGAAACTCCGCATTACCAAAATTGTCAGCGGCAAGTTGATAGCGGTGTAAGGAATAATTAATGCTAAATAATTATTGCCTAAATCCAAAGCTTTGACAATTTCCAGCAGTCCCAAAAATAGCAGCACCGCCGGAAATAGCGTTACAATTGTCACAGTTGCCAGGATGATTCTCTCGCCCCACAGCCGCAACCTGGCTAAAGCGTATGCTGCGGGAGCGCCTACTGCTAAACACAGCAATGTTGAAGTAATCGAAACAAAAGCGCTATTTAAAATATAAAGAGCAAACGGGCGACGTTGGAAGAGGGACAGGTAATGCTCAAAAGTAATTCGTTTGGGAATGTAGACGTTGGGAATTGCCGAAATATCCGCATTTACTTTGAAAGAAGTTAGCATCTGCCAGATAATAGGTGCGAGGAAATATGCGACGACTAATATCGCGGATATTGGCAAGATTAATTGCCGGATGTCAAAGGTTTTTTTTGTGGGTTGTTCGCGGGCGATCGACATAATTTATACCAATGAAAGGAAAAATTCAAACCGTTCAGCAATCTAAAATCTACAATCTACAATCCTCAAATCTAAAATCTAAAATCTAAAATCTAAAATCAATTGATGCGGGCTCTCGATAACAGGTAAGCGGCGATCGCAACTGCTGCCACTAACAGTAAAAAAGTACACACCACCAAAGCTGCCCCGTACCCAAAGTCTAAATACCTCATTACCGTGCTGTAAATGTAGATAGAAACCGTCTCGGTTGCCCCCGCCGGTCCCCCTCCCGTCATCACCTGAATCAAGTCAAAAATGCCGAAAGATTGGGCAAATCGAAACAGCAAAGCAATCACAATTTGCGGCATCAGCAGGGGCACGGTAACTTGACGGAAACTCTGCCAGCTACTCGCGCCGTCAATGGCGTGTGCTTCGTACAAATCATTGGGAATTGACTGCAATCCTGCTAGCAAAAGCAAGCTGACAAAGGGCGTAGTTTTCCACACATCTGCTGTAATTACTGCCATCATTGCCAAAGTCGGATCTCCCAGCCAGCTAATGCTATTTTGAATCAATCCCAAACGCATTAAAATGTCGTTAATTACGCCGTATTGGTCGTTAAAAATCCACGCCCAAGCTACTCCCATCAATGCAGTCGGTAGCGCCCAAGGTAGCAGGGAGATGGTGCGAACAATGCCGCGCCCTGGGAAGGATTGATTTAAAACTAAGGCAATGCCCATGCCGATAATTAATTCCAGCACAACAGAGGCGACAGTAAATACTGTGGTGTTGCCTAAAGTTTGCCAGAAACGTCCGTCACCTAACATTCGACTGTAGTTAGCAAAACCGGAAAAAACCAGTTTTAATTCAGTACCGAGGTTTTGGGTGAATAAACTCAGCCAAAAAGCGCGCAATATTGGGTAAGCAAATACTAGCATCAGAATTATCAAAGCTGGTGCTACTAATATCCACCCGGTTTTTTGTTCGCGCTGTCGCATCTTGTCTAATTGCATATTGTTCAGCTTTTATTTATTTTTGGGCGGGCTAGAAGCCCACCCCACAATTGAATTAACTTTTTGTGGAACAGGCATCTTGCCTGTTCGGGCGGGCTAGAAGCCCACCCCACAATAAAAAAATTCACTCTTCGCTTCACAGGCATATTGCCTGTTTCTGACAGAGGCAAGATGTCAAATTTACGAAGCTTGGGGTTGTTTCAAACTGCCTAATAAATTCCGAGTTTCGCTAGCTGCTGCCTTCATTGCTTGTTCTGCACTCATTCTCCCGGTAAAAGCTGAACTCAAATAGCGCTGCAAAATATCAGAAGCTTGAGCGTATTGTGCCAGGGGCGGGCGCAAAGCTGGCCGTTCCACTACTTTTAGCAGTTGCGGGTAGTGGGGATATTTGGCGACTATTTCTTTGTTGGTAAATAGGGATTTGTAACTGGGAATTAAACCTGTTTCTAAAATAAATTTCCGCTGGGTTTCCTCGCTGGTAAGATACTGAATTGCTTTCCACGCTTGTTCTGGATGTTTTGAGGTTTTGGCAATTCCCCAGCCCCAGCCGCCCAAGCAGGAACCGCCTGTTTTACCGGTACTGCTGAGCATTGGCTCGATCGCAATTTTACCTCTAACATTCGATCCTTCGGCATTTGCCAGCTTCCAAACATACGGCCAGTTTCGCAAAAATAGCGCTTTGCCGTTTTGAAACAACAGCCGGGTTTCTTCTTCGCCGTAGGTGGTGACACCCGGAGGAGAAATGCCGGAGGCGATCGTATTTTTGAGAAATTCCACTGCTTTAATTGCCTCGGGTTTATCTAACCCAACTTCAAAAGTTTGAGGGTTAGCCCAGAAGCCGCCGAAACCGGAGAGCACTTCGACAAACATCGCAGATACTCCCTCGTATTGTTTGCCTTGCCACAAATAACCCCAAGTTGCTTTTCCCTGTTTCTGCAAGTTTTGAGAGATTTTTACCATCTCTTCAAAGGTTTTCGGGGCTGGAATTTTCGCTTGTTCTAAAATGTCTTTGCGGTAATAAAGCATTCCGGCATCGGAAGCATGGGGAATTCGGTAAAGTTTGCCCCGATACCGTCCGCCTTCGACGTTACCTTGGATGAATTTTGATAGTTGTTCGGGGGGAATTCTGTCTGTCAAATCGCTTACCCAACCTGCGGCTGCAAATTTGGGAACCCAGACAATATCCATGTTGATGATGTCGTAAGGCGATTCGCCTAAAAGAAAGGCAGATGTGTAAAGATTTTCTATGAGGTTGGTGTCAAAAGGCCCTTCTATGAGGTTGATGCGAATGTCGGGGTTTTTCTGTTCAAATTCTTTGACAAATGGTTTCCAGTTAAGAAGGTCTTGGCCTTGCATTAACATGGTGAGCACGACTGGCTGTTGAGTCAGTGCCGGCAGAATAAATAAAAGCAAGACGGTGGCTAGTGTGGCAGCGAATAAGGCTAAAAGACGAGGCTTCTGCCTTCGTTGCGGCGGGGAATTTATTTTTTGCATTTGCTTTTGAAAAGTGGCTGTGCGATCGCCTTGTTTCTCTCATAACTCGCTTTCTTTTGTTTCGCTGAATTTAGCGAGTTTGTGCAATAAAAATTTAAGTAAACTTTAGCTTACTTAATAATGGTGGAGTGAAAAGTGCAAATTTTGATTTAACACTCTCGATAGCGAGTTAAGTAAACATCTATCTACAGATAGATATTGAGATAAGAGTCTAATATATAGCAATACTAAATCATTTGTGAATTTCTTACTCCCTCCCCGCGACTTCGGAGAGGGTTGGGGTGGCGTAAAAACTTTACGACTCATTTAGTAGGATTGCTATAGCAGTTATCAATCCGATGAAATAAAGTAGGAACTTAAGCCTAAGTCCCTACAGATGTTCGCATACAACCTATATTTATCCCTACTTTTAAGAATTGGTATAACTTTTGCCGATCGCCCGATCCGCGATCTATTCTGCTATAAAAACCCGCTTTCTGAGTAAGTCCTAAATACAAAAAACACCGCTCCTCAAAATAGGAGTACGGTGTATAGGGGGTGTTATGGGTTGTTGTCTGGGATTAACCCTAACAAATCACGATCGGCTCAGGCTATGCCTTGTGATGGTTAAAAAATTGGCACAAACCTGCATTATCGCCCGGATCGCGATCGACCGCGAGCGATTAGCCCAACCATTCCACAACAGCATCTTCCTTGGTATTAGTGTGCCGTTCTGGGGTTTCGCGGTTGAATTTCATGTGGATAGCGCGGTTTTGTTCGCCGTCTGCTGCTACTGCAAAAATCGGATAGTCGATTAAGCCGTCTTGGAAAGACATCTGGAAGCGGAAAGTGCCGTCAGCATTGAGTTTAATCGGCTGTCCGCCTACGTAGACGGTGGCGTCGGGCTCGGTGGCGCCGTAGACGATCAGTTCGGCGTCAGCAACTAACCAGAACTGGCGGGGGCGCATCGGGGCGGCGAAGCCAACTCCCGACATACCGACACCGGACATACCGATACCGGACATGGTGAGGCCGGACATACCGACACCGGACATGGTGAGGCCGGACATACCGACACCCGACATACCGACACCGGACATGGTGGGAACAGCCCACATTCCAACGCCGGAGGGGAACACGTAGGAACTGAGAGCTTGTTCGTGGATGCCGACTTGCTGGACGGAACCGGCGACGTGCTGCATGGAACCGAAGATAGAACCCGCTACGCGCAGGGATTCGGCAGATTCTGCCATGCCAAAGATTTGTTCGTAGATGGCGTTCCTGGTGCTGAAACCAGCGCCATTGCCTGCTTGTGCCATTTTCTTGGCGGGAGGAACCAGTTCGGCGAAGGTTTTGCCTTGCAACTCTTCTTCCCAGTCGAGGGTGATGAATTGGTCTTCAATCCAGTCGCTGGGATAGACGGGAGGAACGCGGACTTCGGCCGATCGAGCTAATACCAGCCAGCGGCCGTCTGCACAGCGGTAGCCGATGTCGATCGCGTAATCCCGATCGCTCACGGGGATTGGCACGTACCATTCCCGCGCCAGTTCGTCGCAGGGATATTCTTGAATGCTGTGCGGGCTTTGGGTGTCGAGGTTAACATCTGTAACGTCGTAGATCCGCAGGGCGAGTTGCTGTCCTCCTTGGCGGCGCAATTCTTCTTTGCGAGCGTTGGGAATGTCCCAGTAAGTGTAGGCCCATTCTGGGTCGCGGGGCATTAAAACAACCCGGCTCTCGCCGTAGCCGTTGGGCAAATCTGCTAAACCTTCATCTACAGACGACAAAGAACCGCCTGTTCTATCTTCTTGACCGAGTTCAAACTTTGCTGCTTCCACTGCTTCTTGTGCCTCTAATTTGCGAGATGGGCTGTAGGAAAATTTGGTGCGCTGAATTTCTTGAATGGATGCCAGGAGTTGCGATTTCCGCATCCGGCTGTAGCGAGAGACTCCACATTCGCTAGCAACTCTGCGGAGTTGTCGCAAAGTCATCTCTTCTAATGGTGGGCGTTCTTTTGCCATGAGTTTGTTCTCCACTTATTTGGGATGGCGGGTTAGATTTTTTCTTTCAACACAAATGTGTTGACTTTTTGAGTTAGAAACTCTTTTAAATGCAAATATTATCGAGCTTCCAAATCTCTCCAACCTTTGAAGCCTTGCTTGTTTTTAGCTTGTCTTGTCCCCAATGCGATCGGGGGTTGTGACTTCTTGGCTTCTGCGCGCACCGTCCGATCTAAATAAAACTTTTCTGTCGATTCTTGATTGACAAGATCGATTTTGTGAGTGCGATCGGTGCTGCTAGCAACGCTGTGCTGGCAGCACACGCGCTATTCGACTCCCAGATCTGCTTAGCTTAATCGAAGCATTTCTTTGGGATCGCTTTGTCATGACTTAATGTTGCAGACAAGTTGCGATCGGGTCAAGGGGTCTTTGCCATCAATCATGAGTAGTTATACGCATTTTCGTGATTTTGGGGATCAATATGTCAGGAAACCTTGACAAAAAAACGCTTGTGGGGATCGTCACCAACTATTATCAAGATTCCCTGACATGAATTAGATGTGAGATTGAGTCTGCCGGGGCGGTACTATGGATAGAGGAGATTTAGTACCAAATTTCCTAGGCTGGCAGTTGGGCGCTCTTTTTCTGCAAGCTTCGCTAACGGGCGATCGCAACTACAAACCAACAGTCCTGGACGCAAAAATAGTTTGACGCGCTACCTATACAGATCGGGTGCGCACTGCGCACCCTACACATAGAGGTTCTGCGTAAATCTTGTAAAATCTAAAATCTAAAATCTAAAATCTAAAATCGAATGACTCTAACGCTTTACAACAGCTTGACCCGTCGCGAATCACCTTTTGAACCCATCGAACCAGGAAAGGTGCGGATGTACTGCTGCGGCGTTACGGTATACGATTACTGCCACGTCGGTCACGCCCGCGCTTACATTGTTTGGGACATGGTGCGCCGCTATCTGATGTGGCGGGGATACGATGTCCGCTACGTGCAGAATTTTACAGATATTGACGACAAAATTCTCAACCGCGCCCGCGAAACTAATTCCACAATGGAAGCCGTGGCGGAACGCTTCATCCATGAATATTTCGTAGATATGGAGAAGCTGAATATTCTCGATGCCGATGAATACCCCCGCGCAACTCATACAATGGACGGCATTAAACGCCTGATTCACGAATTAGAAAATAAAGGTTATGCCTATGCTTCCGGCGGCGACGTTTACTACAACGTGAGGCAGTTTGCCGATTACGGAAAACTTTCCGGCCGCAAGTTGGAAGAAATGCAAGCCGGGGCTAGCGGTAGATTGGAAACCGCAGAAATAGAAGCTCAAAAAAAGCAAGATTCGTCTGATTTTGCCCTGTGGAAAAGCGCTAAACCCGGAGAACCTGCTTGGGATTCATCTTGGGGAAAAGGCCGCCCCGGATGGCACATCGAATGTTCGGCGATGGTGCGTGATTGCTTGGGCGAAACAATTGACATTCACTGCGGCGGTTCCGATTTAATTTTTCCGCACCACGAAAACGAAATTGCTCAATCTGAAGCCGCGACTGGCAAGTCACTTGCTAATTATTGGATGCACAATGCTTTTGTGACTGTCAATGGCAAAAAGATGTCGAAATCTTTGCACAATTTTATTACAATTCGCGATTTGTTGGAGGGGAATTGGTCGGGCGATTTGGAATCTAACCCCCCCCAGCCCCCCCTTGGTAAGGGGGGGAGTCAGAATGAAGGAAGCGAGAAGTCAAAAGCGGTGGAACCGATGGCGGTGAGGCTGTTTGTGTTGATGGCGCAGTACCGCAGTCAAATTGATTTTACCGAAGAGGCGATCGCTAACGCTCGAAATGGTTGGCATACTCTTAAGGAAGGTATAGTTTTTGGTTATGTGCACGGTTCCCAATGGGGTTGGGATGTAGATAAAATTCGGAAATTGCCCATAGTGGAGAGTGAGGCTGTACAGCAATTTAGAGCAGCGATGGATGATGATTTCAATACTCCGAATGCTTTAGCTGTTCTGTTTGAATTGGCGAAGGAATTGCGGCGCGAAAGGAATATAATTGTACATGAGGGAAAAACAGAAACGCCTTTGGAAGTGTTGCAACAAAAGTGGCAGACTCTTGTTCGTTTAGCCGACGATGTTTTAGGAATTACCAATCGAGTCAAGGGACGTGCGAATATCTATACCGATCACTCATCTTTCAGTATTAATAAAGTTGAAATCATTAGCGAATTAGATGAGGAGATTGAGACGATGATTCAGCAGCGGAAAGATGCCCGAAAAGCTAAGAATTTCGCTGAGGGCGATCGCATTCGCAACGAACTCAAGGATCGGGGCATTACTCTGATCGATCAAAAAGATGGTACAACCATCTGGCATCGGGGTTGAAACTAAATTCATAATCTGCGGAGGCAGACTTTGTTTGACAAGAAGCGGTTTCAACCGCCGAATTCTAAACACGCTCTAATGTCTTCCTCCGTCAACTCTGGGAAATCGTCTAGAATCTCTGTATGAGACATTCCCGCAGCCAGCCAACCCAACACATCATACACGGTAATTCGCATTCGCCTGATGCAAGGCTTTCCACCGCGTTTACCTGGTTCGATCGTAATGATGTTGTCGCTCATGACAAAACCGAGTTTAGTACATTTTTTTTTGTTTAGCCTAGTCTTGGAATAAGCGATACAATTTACTCAACTTCGCAATTTTTTCCACCTTAGAGCTAATAGCCTAACTCTATGAATACCCTCGACCAAGTGCTAGAAACTGCTTTGCAACTGTCCTACGAACAGCAGGAAATGCTGATCAAAATCCTGCAAAACCGTCACAGCGAGAGTGTCCGCGCAGAAATAGCTGCTGACGCCCAACAAACCTTAGCTGATTTCCGTACAGGCAAATTTCGACAGCAGTCAGCCGAGGATGTTATTGCAACATTACGCCAGTCTTTGGACGAGCCGGAAGCATGAGACAACTGGTTCTGACTCCCAAATTCAAACGAGCATTTCGCAAGTTTGTCAAACGAAATCCTGAGATCCAGCAACGTATAGAAGAATCTCTTCAACAAATGGAAGCAGATGTATTTTTTCCAAACCTAGGTACCCACAAACTAGGCGGCAAACTCGACGGTCTTCAGTCCTGCTCTTGTGGCTATAATTGTCGTATCGTGTTCTCGATTGAAGAGGACACGGAAACAAATTGTGAAGTCATTGTTTTACTCGACATCGGGACACATGATGAGGTCTATTAACTGTGTCAGTTATTATTAGATAATAACTCCACAAATAGATTTAATTTTTATTTAACTTATCCACAAACGCCGCAACAGCCTCGACAAATTCTGCGGTTGATTCGTAGGGCAAAACATTGCGCCCTGGCATTAATAAACCTTCCGCATTGGGAAAATGGGCTAAATATTGCGCTAATCTTTCATCGGGTTTCTCTTCCTTACCCGCTTGACTGATGCTTGAGGCTTTTTCTCCCATGACAACAAGTGCGGGCCGATCGAACTTTTGAATCGTACCGCTGTAATCCTGGCGCCAAAACCCCGCTAAAAACGAGAAAACCGCGTGCCGGCTGTCAGGATTCCCCGCCCCAGCCTGCAAAGCATTCAACCATTCGCTGTCAACTTTTGTCGCATCACCAAAGAGTTGTTTGATGGAAAAAGAACGCAAAAATTCAGCGCGTCTGGCGTAGCGGTAAAAAGCGTTTCCCAAGGGAGAATCTAACAAATTCCAGACAATTCTTTGCTGTCTTTCTGTCGAATGTTTGTTCATCACCGCCCAAGCGGGAGGCCCTGCGAGAACTAAGCCGTGAATTAAATTTGAGCCGCTTTCCTGCTGCCTTTTTGCTAAAGCCAAGGCTACAGCTAGTAAAGCACCTTGCACGAGTACGATCGCAGGTTTTTTTACTACTGTTTCCAAGAAAAACTGCAACTGTGCAGCCCAATCTTCAGGATAGCAAGCCACAGCCGGCATTTCGCAATCGCCGCAGCCCAAAAGGTCGGGATTGTAAATCGGATTGCTGTTCCCTGCTTTGTACCAACTCTCACAAAATCTATGCCAAAAGATTCTTGACAAACCAACTCCTATCGGATGAATTAATAACAAAGGGATGCTATATTCTGTCGCAGTAGTTGGTTTATAAACATCATAAGCACAGCGATAATTTTGCCATTCGTAAAACAGCGTTGGTGATTTAATAGACGAAATAGTGGAGAAATCTTGGGTTGAATATTGCGGTTGCATATTTTTTTTTGTACTGATGTTACTTTTGATTATAATATGAGTAGGGGCAGATTTTACCCACATATATTTGGTAACTGAGAAGATAAATAAACTCCCCCTATGGGAGGACATAAGCGCAAATATAAACCTTTATTACTTAATCATGTCAGAACAGCGGATTACCATTTCTTTACCTAACTTGCTGCTAATAGTAGCATCGTCCTTGCTGCTAGTGCTGCTGTGGCAATTGCGCAGCTTGCTAGTAATTCTGATGATATCAGTCGTGCTGGCCGCGTCGATCGTCCCGATCGTTAATTGGGCCGAAACAATGCGGGTTCCCCGCTGGCTAGCGGTGATTATGGTTTATTTAACTCTCATCGGCGGATTTAGCGGGACAGTAGTGTTAATCGGCCCCACGGTAATCGAACAAATAGAGTTACTGCTGCGGCAGTTACCCGTTTATGTCGAAAGTTTGCGAACTGTGGCAACTAATGTATTGAGTCGGTTGAGCGACAATGCCCCAACCTTGGTGGGTCAGTTTGTGGACACTCAATCGCTGACTAATTGGCTGATTCGATCGAGCCAACAACTGGTTTGGCGATCGTACAGTTTAACGAGAGGCATTCTAGGCGGTGTCTTCAGCCTAGTTTTAGCATTATTTATTTCCGGTTACATGGTTGCCGACAGCGACACATTAATTAAAAGTTTGGTGCAGTTTTTCCCAAAACCTTGGGATGCAAGATTAGCCGCACAAGCAGCGCCAATCGGTCAAAGAATGGGGAGTTATATTCGCGGTCGAGTGTTAGTTTCGGGGATTTTAGGAATATTTATTACCACAGGTTTAAGCATTTTGGGAATGCCGGAATTTGCTTTAGGCTTGGGTGCGATCGCCGGTGTTACCAACTTGATTCCCTTCCTCGGGCCAGTTTTGGGAGCAGTACCAGCATTAATCGTAGCATTAGCTAAAGGTGGCTGGGTACTTTTGTGGGTGTTGCTGTTATTTGTAATCATCCAGAATTTGGAAACCTACGTGCTAGATCCTTTGCTGGTTGGTTCATCGGTTGGAGTGCATCCTTTATATCAATTGCTGTCTGTCTTGGGAGGCGTTCAAGTATTGGGAATTATTGGAGCTGTAATTGTACCGCCTTGGTTTGCGGGAGTGGCAGCTTTGATTGAGAACTTGTATTTAAAACCGAAGCTTAGGAGCGAACATCAAGATGCCATAGATCAGGCTACAAATAATTCTGACTTGCCACCTCTTACACCTTCGGCCTGATAGCCTGATAGCGGGGAAGATAGGGAGATGATGCCATAGGGAGAGGGGAATTGAAATATTTAATTTATCTGGTTTCTGTTGGCATCGGAATAAGATGCTTGAAAGTAGTGTGCGAGGTTAAGAACTCGCGAGTGTTCTTTTCGCGAGTTCTTAACCTCGCACTATTAACTAAAGGCTAAAATTGAATTGTATGCCTTAGCAAACAATCTTGAAATGCCTCATCGATGTAATAAGCCTAATGACTGATGACTGATGACTGATTACTAAAAACTAAGGACTAAGTAAGTAGGCGCTGTAAAACGCAATTATGTAAACGATTGTAAAGTATCCAAATGCTCTAAGCGTGGCTAAGTCAGCCCTATTTACATACTGTTACATAGAGCGGTTTAATTCCGCCTACCTACTTACACAAATAAATAGTATAATGATATTCCAGGCAAAATAATGTACTCCGTCTACGGTATTTTGCTCTTCCTACACTGGAGATATTTTACGATCTTGAAATCCTGTTTTGGCTACTTGTCATGGCTCGACCCAGCAAAAATTTTAAGTGCTTGAAGTTTTTTGTTGTTCCTCAAATAACTGTTTTGCAAACTGATAAAGCTCTATGTCTAGTAGATTTTGTTCGGCAATTAAATGTAAGGTTTGCTGGCCAATATCAGAACTTTTCGGTTTGTTTTTCCCCACATTTTCTGCAACAATCTGAATTTGCGACCAACCCAGATGTCTGCTGAAAGTTTCTAAACTTTCAGGAAACCTATCTTGAATGCCAAAAGTATAGTAGTGAAGTAGGTTGTGTTTAGCTTGTTCTAGCATATTACAGGAACAATGACCGTAAGGTACTTTCCAGCCGACTCCCGATAGCATTCTCACCTGTAAATTATCAAATTCTATTGATTGTTTACAAGAGATTAAATATTCAAGGCTATGTTCCGTTCTGCCGAATACGTGGTAGTAAAAAGAGATCACTCGTTCTATTGGTTCGCGCAAGAGCGTGATATAATGGAAGTTATTGAGAGGCAATAAATTATGAATCCCAAAAGGTTTATGCCCGCTAATCGCTCTCAGTTTCACCAAGCTATTAAAGTTTTGGTCATTTACTTCAGGAAAGTATTGAAAATAACTCCTCAGTTCATTAAGTAATTCCTCTGCATTTTTTGTCGTTACCGTTGGATCGTCATAAAACATAAATACAGCATTTTTACCATACTGTTGCATGAGAATATGACGCAATGATGTCCCTGCTGTCTTGGGAATATGCGTAAAAATGATTAAATCTTTCTTGATATTTTCAGCAGAATTTTTGGCAGCTTTCATTTTGAATTATCTACTTTCAAATATGAGATGTCTGGCAGCTAAGTCAACAAGTAATTTCAAAAATAAGCGGGTTGCTTATATAGAACATTATGATTATGTCTTTTATGTTTACAGGTCAATAAAATTACATGATTTTGTTTCATTGTTACTGTTATTTTAGATGCCTTGATATTTTTTAATTGATTAAACTTTTTTCATACAGTAATGAATTTATTGAGATTTTTCTGAACTAACTCTCTTTCAAATTTTAGCTGAGCTTGCTCATGACACTTGCTAATGACAATAGAGGAATAATTCCAAAAACTTTTCTTGAGTCCACACGTGAAAATGAATCCTGTAATCCATAGCAAGTAATTGCTGAATACGTTTTTCGACTTCGTTTGTCTGATTTTTTTCGATCAATATACCCTTTCAGTGATTGCCCTGTCAAGCAGGAAACTTCAAAGATATCTCAAACTCTCTCACAATCAAGTTTTCAGCATTTGTGTCTGACTCGCATAGGTGCAAATCACTGCAAGCCTACCCCTAGTAAAGCTCTCGACCATTAAAATTCACCCCTTCTCTCCCACACCTATAATCATACGCAAAAATCACTTTATCTTCCCAGATAACTCGAAGTTACTTCACATTTCTCCTGTATTCCGGTAGCGCTCGATCAATGTGAAAAAAGCTGAAATGCCTGCGGTTGTCGGCTGCTCAATGATGAGCAGGTCGAACTTCATCAAATTTCCCCGGCGTCGTGGCGGCGATCGAATCCCTTGCCTCCTGACAGCGCTCGATCGACGCGGCAAATGCTGTAACAGCCTCCTCCTGCGCTGTTTTGTCGCCTTGACAAAATCTCAATAACCACGTCGCAAAGTCACCCGGATCGAGGAATTGACAGAGGTAATTAATCGCATCGGGATTATTAGAAATAGCCATAAGCCAAAGGGTATTTCCCGCTTCAATTGTTCTGTTTAAATTGTTCAAATTTAAGTAAGTAGGCGCTGTAAAACGCAATTATGTAAACGAGTGTAAAGTATCCAAAAGCCCTAAGCGTGGCTAAGTCAGCCCTGTTTACATACTGTTACATAGATCGGTTTAGTTCCGCCTACCTAATTAATTGCCACTTCAATGCGGCGGTTGCGCTGCCGATTAGTATCGGAACTATTGTCTACCGAAGGGCGACTTTCCCCATAGCCGATCGCCACCCAATGATAATTCTGGCCCACCACACCAGACAAATACTGCACCACAGCCTGAGCCCGCGCCAACGACACATTGCGATTGTCCGCCGCTTCCCCCGCGTCGTCAGTGTGGCCCGCAACCCGCACAGTTGCCCCCTCGTGATTGCCCAACTCCGCCACCAAATTGTCCAAAATCGCACTTGTTCCCGCGCGCAAAGAAATGCTACCAGTATCAAACAAAACATCGCTGGGTAGAGTCACCATCAGCCCGTCCCCCCCAAACACCGGATTGTTGGCATTCTGTGGCGCAGTATTAACAGTTTCAGCGATCGGACTCCGGCTGCTGCCGATCGCGGGCAAAGCAGGAACAGGACTTGCCGCCGTTTCCGGCCCCGCCAATTGCTGCGACATCAACTGCAACCGCTTTTCCAAACTTTCCGTCGGGCGGCTGCTGCCCAACTGACTTTCCAAAGCCGCCGTGCGGCCGATCAGCGCGTTGAGCTCGCCCTGCAACTGTCTCAAATCCGACTGCAATTTCTCTCTCTGCGCAGGACTGACTGTGGACTGCGGACTGGGTGTAGCGGTTGGTGTCGGGAGCGCCGGAATTTGCTTTGCTGGTGCGAGTTTCGGGCTGGGGGTCACATTTTGAGTTAGACGCAGCAATCTCTCTGCCAGCGGCATCTCAGTCGCGCCTGAGGGATAAATTTGAGCGATCGCCATCCCCAGAACCCAGGCAAAACCGCTGCCTACCCCCAGCAGCAGCAGTCTAAAAATCAGCGACAGTACAAGCAAACCTTTTCCCCGCGACTTGGAGGCGCGAGTCGGGGGGATTGAAGGTTTTTGGTTAAAAGATCGCGTCATATTTCCTGCTATACAAAACTTGGCTCAATTTTATCTTTGCTTCACCATTCAACTCTAAGTATTTTCGTTGCTTGGTCTGAGTCCAGCTTCTACGTGCATGAGTCTGCTCCTGCTGGTCCGCTGCCGTAAATTCGGGTGGAGCAACACGCTATTTTTTGTCAGTACAACTATTTTTTTTAAAGCTTTTAGCCATTGTTTAATCATTATTTTCAACCTATTTAACGAATCGTGGTATCCCGTTCGACCTTTTTATAGGCTGGTCAGTTTTACATCGATCGCGGTTTACAAACCAGAAAAAAATTGCAAACCAGAAAAAAATTGCTTTGGTTTTTGGGTTTATCTAGACCTTATAGCATACAACGGAGCGTCTGTCAATAAAATCGCCATAATTCGCTTGAGAAAAAGTTTAGTAAACTATGAGGTGATTAGGTCAAACTCCCTCTCGGTTCACATACCATATTGATTTCGGTACTATCTTATCTGTGAGATTTTAATAAAACTTGAGTTAAGTTGTGTAACGAACTAAATTAAGATAGCAGACCTTGCCGCCTTTGCCGATCGATTTTAGATTTTAGATGGGAGCACAAATCTCAAATCTGAAAAAGAAACCCGGTTTCTACAAATCTGGGGTTGGGTGGCGAAGTATCGAGGCTAAAACCGGGTTTCTAGTCCGTTGCGTGTAAGCCTGAATCTGTTGGATAATCCAGTAAAACTTTTGGAAGAAAAACCGATGACTGACCCTTTAAATAGCCCTTATCCCGTTCCGTGGGAATGGATTAGTGCCACTCATGCTAAAGTTAGCTCAACTGCAGGCACAGGCCTCCGCTACTATCGCAGTCCTTCCCTAGTTTCAACTAACGGCCAATACGCGGCTTACAGTCGAATTGAGTTGCAAGTGCAGCCGGAATTCGCCCGGTGTCGGGTTAGCAGCGTCATGTTTGTGGAAAATCTCAAAACAGGGGAACTGCAAACAGTGGCGGCTGCTTCGCCGCTGGCGGAAAGCGGAATGTATGCTAGCGATGACACAGATATGTCCGGGACGATCGCCATTTTAGTGCCTGTTTCTTGGAATCAAGACGGTTCCCGCGTTCTCGCCCGCGAATTTGAAGCACTTTTCAACTCTTCCGATATGTCCGACTACGGTGTCATTTGGGACAAAAATGATAATTACACTTATACCGTTGCTCCCGCTCGCAGTCTTTACACTCATGCTGTATTGTTGGGTTGGAGTCAAGTTTGTCCCGGACAAGTTCTGTTCCGCGCCGGCAATTTGGGCGATCGATCTTGGCCTCTTTGTGCAGTTGATATGACCGGCAAAACCGTAGCTATCACCGAGGACAAACCCCTCGTTTTCGGCAGTCAAGCCAGCACAGACTGGATCGAACCTAAAACTCGTTTTTAGATATTATGGCGGCATTTGCTTTGAACGGGCCCACAATTTTTTTACTGTCAGGTCAATCTTTCGATCAATTCATTTTGACTCTGGCGCTGATAGTTCTGGCTGTAATTTGCGGCCTAACAGCTTTTATTTTTATTCGGATTTTTCTCAATTGGTTGCAGGCGAAATTGGAGGGAAATAGCCATTTTTTTAGACGGTCGTTTAAAAGAAAGGCTGGCAATTCACCCGCTAATATTTCAGAACCTGACAAAGTTTTTTTAGAACCCCAATTCGTAGAAAGTGACAGCAATTTAACGGCTGCTATTTTTGGAAAAAAAAGCAATATTTCAGAAGCGCTCGATGCGGAGATAATCTGCGAAAATTCAGCAGCAGTTGCCTATCTCTACAAGCCGATCGCTCTTTGGCACGGGCGGTTAATTTTGCCCTCAAGCGAACAGCGCCAGCCCTACGGTACAGTGTTTATTGAAGTAATAAATGCGCCCAAAAAATATAAAAATTTTATTGGCAAAACAGCATTTTTGAAATGGAGCACACATCGCGAAGTACAGTTTTTTGCCCACGCAGTAACGCAAGATATCAACTTCACAAAACAGGCTAAAGATAGTAAAAAATCTGGCAACATTCATCCAGATAGATTGAACGGCTGGCGAAATGTAGGCCCTTTAGAAACTCTAGCAGGCACCAGACTCGAAGACAGCGTGACTGTGATGCTGCGCAGACCGGTGATTGCGATTAATTATAGCAGCAGCGATCGCCATGAACTCACGATCGATCGCGAACCAGTACAAATTATCGGACGTTTGTGCGCCTTCGTCTCAATTTTGCAACGAAAAGAACCCGACAGCGACAAATTTATTGTCCGGCATTTCAACAAAACATCTCGACAATTTGACGGCGCAGCCGAAATTATTCGGATTCCGCAAGTACAGCCAGACAAAAATGGCGTAGCGAGGTCTACCAATCACCTGATCGAAAAATCGCCCTTAAATCCAGACGGCTGGTACATTTACGGCGAAAGAGACGAAGACAGTATGTTTGTAGTGCAGGCAATCGAACCCCGCAAAATTGCCCAATTAACACCAGATGAAACACATTTCGGTCTAAAAAACTCTTTGGCTTATTTAAGCAGCAAAAATTGGGCAAATACACCAGCACAAAAAGGGCAAGCAAAAATAGTATTGTTAACCCCAAATGATGCTACAGAAAACGCTTCAATCTCCCCTTGGCAAGAAGGAGATATCGGCATAGTGATTCACAGTTTCGGCGGTATCGGCGGCAAAAAACGCGAACCTGCACCGCTGGGAATTGTCACCGGACATTTTGCTTTCGGAGTAGCAAAAGTGGTGCGCGATCGATTTACCGGCGAACTGCGTTTTGACATAGAATACAAACAAGTTTACGCCCACAATCCCGACGGAATTGTTGCCGGTTCCAGCAAATGGCAAAGCTATATGGGAGACTTGCAGCGCGGCTGGTTGGGCGATCGCCCGGTTTGCGATATCATCTGTAAATTAGATTGCGTGTGTTGCGACTACGATTTTGGCGGGATCGCCTTGTCGCCTTTAACCGAATTAAACCAGCAACTAGATATCATGATGGCCCGCTACCGCAGCGGAGACGGCACCGGCGCAAGTTTAGTGACGCCAGCAACTTCTTGCGTCCAAGATTCAAGTCAGGCAATTTACGCGACAATTAAAAAAATTACTTCCGAAATAGAGTCAAATCCTCAGATTCAAGACTGGCTGAAAACACATCCCACCGACGCACAAACCCAAAGATTTCACCAGTTAGTAGCTTTAGGAGAAAGTTTAGAAAAAGTATTAATGCCTCTCGGCATTGTCCGTCCAGATTGGCGGAAAAATCCGAGATTGGCGGGGATTGATTCGGAACTGAAAAAAACCTTTTTTGCGGGTATATTGAACCTAATAAAAGCTGCTATTAGTTACCGAACAATGCTGCCCAGGCGTACCCAAGATGAAATCGCTAAAATTTTCTTAAAACAGGGAGCATTTTTGTGGATAATTCGCACAAATCAAGTCGGAGGATTTGACCCCGACATTGAGCCGATCGCACCAACAGGATTTTAAATCAGCAATCGGTTTGTAGATGATTCGGCGATTGAAATCGCTACTAGAAAAACCAAGTCTGCCTCCGCAGACTAAGAGATTGAGGGAGCATTTAAGCGGGATTTGGTATCAGTCAACAGTCAACCGTTAACAGTCAACAGTCAACAGTTAACCGTTAACAGTCAACAATCAACCATTACCAAGGAGTGACTTGAACAGTGCCGTCTGGTGCAAAAACTACTCGGAAATCAGCCAGCGGTTCCGCAGGCGGCCTGCTGCCAACCGGTTTGTAAAGCAACTCCGACAACGGCGTTTCGGATCGATCGACTGCTGCCGAATTTTCCGACTTGTAACCGACAATCGCCCCGTCTTTAGCCACACTCACCCGATAAACCAACTCCGCATCAACGCGAGGCTGATTCTTCACAACTCCGTCAATTTGCTGGGAAAGTTTGCCCTTCAACAGCTCAATTTCCCCTGGATCGCTAATTGGCACGGCTGCCACCTCAGGGCTTGCCAAACCTTCAGAAACAGGACTCGGCGTGCTTTCCGGCGAAGTGTTCGACTGCGGTGTGGCGCTAGGTGAAGCGTCCGACTGCGGTGCGGGGATCGGAGTCGGCGAACTCGATTCAGCGTTCGGAGTTTTATCCCCAGGCAGCAAACCGCCCGCCGCAGGCGTGGGATTGGGATTAGGCGAACCCGATCCGCTCGGATTCGGCGTTCCGAGATTCTGGCCGGCTGGATTGGGCTGCCGCACCGGATCTCTCGGGCGCTGGACTTCGGGCACCGGCACCAAGAAAAACGCCATCGCCGCCAAAGCCAAACTCGACACCCCCACGACAGCAGGCAAACTCCGCTTCGCCAAAGGTTCGGCAGACTTGACGTAACGCTTGGAAATTGGGGTTAATTGCAGTGACAATTCCGGCAGCGTCTGCGTGTCCGCAAAAAACTGATCGATCGCTTCCACTAAGTCAAATAGCTGTACCGTCGTCAAATCTACTTTTGCCGACAGTTCTGTTTTTTGATCGATTTGGCTTGGGCTGCCTGTTTCGGTGGGTAGAACGGTCAACCGATGCAAATTCCCGTCAATTCTGTGCAACTGCACCATACCCAAATTCGGGCCGTAGCGATCGGGATAATGCACTCCGCTCATAAATTCTTGAGCGTAGCTGCTGACGGCCCTCACCAAGCTTTCAAAAAAGTCTCGTCCCCCGCTTAGGGGCCCGCTGAGACCTGTAACATAGCATTCAGCGCTCATTAGTATGGAAAGCACCGGCCGTATATCTAATTGGCTGGCTGCCGATCCATCGCTCAACCCTTCTAGAACCAGGGTGCAATTTGGCAGACTGTACTGACGCCTAATAGTCATTTTTTATTCAACTTCTCCATCAAACAGGCTAACCCAGAAGCGCTGCATTCCGGCTGTGCCTGTACAAAATAGCAGTTTGCTCAACAAGTTCAAAGCTAGTTCGTTGAGCTTGTCGTCGGAATCGTAAGCTGCAACTAGCGATCGCTTGGGGTTCATGCGCGATCGAAAGTGAGCTCGAAAGCGTTCTAAATACTCAGCCAGCGGCAAGTTCTGGTTGAGGGGGATATTTCTCGATCGCAACTGCTGTGAGTCTAGCAGCAACTGCCGAATTGTCGCGGTTAACTTGCGCGCCATATTACAGGCGATCGCCACCAGCGCTTTTGCCTCCACCATGGTAAGGGAGCGGCGCTGCGTGTAGCGTCTCAGCGGGTTAGTATTGCGCATCAGCCAAAGGGCAACCCGATTTTTGATAATTGATTCCAATTCCAGGTCCTTTGACACTGCCAGCATTTCTTCAGCACCTCCGAGATACAAGGCTTCGATCGCCAGCAACATCAAGTCAATTTGCAATCTAGCCCGGCGGGGACACCCGCCATCGTTCGGCGACAAGTCTGGCAAACTGTCTAAAATCAAGGGTTTTGACTGGGTAAGCGAAGTTTCTGACGGCATTAAGATCACGGCAACATCCATTCCAAACAAACTATACGGGCACGGGGGGTCTTGAGCAAGACAAATTCTCAACCAAAGACTCTTCTGGGATACTTTATTTTTATCATTCACTTTTAGATATATTTTCCAATCTAGCAGCAACCGACCGTCGCGGGCGAGCTCTGGGGGCAGGAGTTCGATCGCCCGCTCCCCCACCCCCGCCTCCAGAGCTTTTTGATTCCTTACTTAGCCTGGGGAGAAGCGGAGAGTAGGAAAGTCGCAGAGTCGGAGAGGGACAAAGAATTTGACAATTACCCATTCCCCATTTCTTATGCCCCATTGGGATCGATCAATGTTCCTTCTTCTGGGGTTGCACCGCCGCTTGTCTTTGAGCCGTAAAATCAGTAGCCGCCGCCCCATCTGTCAGACTAATTTTTCCCTTGAGGCTTTCTTTTTCCACAATTCCTCGCAGTTTAACAGAACTGTTTTGACCCGTTGCTTTGGAGTCGCTGCAACCCGTTAAATTAGGAACAGCACCCGACAAACTCAATCCTTGAGTTTCCCACTTGCCAACTAGAGAAGCTTTCTCCTCGCCTGTTTTTACGCGATCGCCCTCGCTGCTGCCCGATCGCAAATTACCGCTCAAATAAACACCCGATTGCTCGATTGTCAAGACCAACGAATCAGATTTCAGACATTCGGGCAAACTTTGAGCATCGAAGCGATAATTACCCCCAATTGCCGGAGCCGCCTTTAAATTTGTTTCCCCGTAAGCACTCACTATTTTAAAAAGTACCGCAACAAAAGCGATAGAAACACCATAGAATGTTAATTTTTTGACGTTAAACTGATGCATGATCTTGGTAATTGGTAATTGGTAATTGGTCATTAGTCATCGGTCATTGGTAATCGGTAATTGGGCATTGGGAATTGGGCATTGGTGGCAACTCACAAATAACCAATAACTAATAACAACTGTCAACTGTCAACTGCCAACTGCCAACTGTCAACTGCCAACTGTCAACTGTCAACTACCAATTGTCAACTGTCAACTGACTACCTTTGAGGAAGTGCCGAAGCCAAGTGCGATCGCACTTTAACGTAACACCGCGTAATCAGCAGCGAAGAATGACACTGCACAGCCAATTCATCAGTATACCGTCCCAAAGTTTGGCGCTCAATTCCCCACTCCCGACTCGTACCTGCAATAGTCAAATCAGCATTAGCAGAAGCCGCCACCACAGCTTGAATTGGCTCAGCAGCCTCCACAATCGGAGTTTCAATGCGCGATCGCACCTCAACCGGCAACTGCTCCATCACTCGCTGAAACTCGTAACTCAGCTCGTTTCCAGATTCCCCGTCAACCGCCACCCGCAGCACCGTCAAACGGCGTTCCTCGCTATTAACTAACAGTCTCAGCGCCAATTCTAACCCCAAATCATCGTGAATGTTTGCCGCGTAAGGTACTAACAAGTTATTCAACGTTTCCCGGTCTCTGTCAACAAAAATTGCTACATCCACCTTAGCGTTGCTGAGAATTTGACCGACACGTCCTCCCAAACGATTGCTGCTAAAACTAGGCCTGTGCCATCCTACTAAAATCAAATCCGCGCGATCGATTTGCGCAATTTGTGCCGTTTCCCGGGCTACATCATTAGTAACCCGAACGATAGGATGTACAAATTTTCGCGCGTCAGGCAGTTCCAAACTCTCAATCAATTCTGATAATTTCGAGCGGCGCTCTTGAATAATGCGATCTGCTTCCGCAGGCGTACTTTCAAAGGCATAATCCTCATTTAATTCTATCAAACTCAAAGGATGAACCGCCGCCGACTGTAAATCGTCACCACCCATACCAGCAGCCGGCTGCGCCAGCGCTACCGCTAGTTGCAGTAAACCTTTCTGCGTGCTGGGATTAGAAACCGGTACTAAAATTCGATAAGTTGGCAGCAATTTTTTAGCAGTTTCTTCGCTGCTAGCCGCAATTGGTGAAGCTTCTAATTCTAATTCCTCCGAGCTAACTTCTGAAATATCTAACCGAATTAACCGTTTGGGATAAGTCAACTCCAATAGCGGCGAAGTCATAAAAGTTGTCACTAAAGCCATGATGACTAACATCGTAAATAATAGCGGCGAAACTACGCCCAGAGAAAGACCGATATTCAGCACAATTAGTTCAGTCAAACCGCGAGTATTCATCAGCCATCCCAGTGCAGAAGCTTCGCGGTTGCTGATGCCACAGACTCTGGCCGCCACGTAAGTGCCGACGTATTTGCCGACAATGGCCACTCCCAAAACAGCGGCGCACAGCAGCCACAATTCGGGACTGTTGAGCAAGCCGATTTGAGTGCGCAAACCGCTGTAAGCAAAAAAGACTGGCAGCAGAAATATCAAGACAAAATCTTCAGTTTTCTGAGCTAATTCTCTGGTTAATCCCGCATTTTTAGGCATGGCGGCACCCAGCAAAAATGCACCGAAGATTAAGTGAATGCCGATCAATTCAGTAATTAAGGCAGAAGCTACAACTCCCATGTAAATTCCTGCAAGCACTAACTGAGTTAACCTGCCCGTGCGGTTGTAGTGCTGGGAAATTCGCTGCAACAACCATCGGACTACAGTCAGCATGAAACCGATGTAAATTAAAGATGCAATAATTGTCGGTAAAGCGCCTAACATTGAGTTAGTTCTAGTAACTGCGATCGCCACTGCTAACAAGCACCAAGCTGTCACATCGTCAACAGCCGCGCAAGTCAGGGCCAGCGTCCCCAATTTTGTATTCTGCAAGTTGTGTTCTGTAATAATTCTTGCCAGCACCGGAAAAGCAGTAATTGACATCGCAGCGCCCAAAAACAGGGCAAATGCTGTAAACGAAACGCTATTATTTGAAACAATGGGATACAGCAGCAGTGCTAGCAAGCTTCCCAGAGAAAACGGCACTAGAATGCTGACGTGGGAAGTTAAAATCGCGATATCTAAATTGCTTTTTAGGTATTTCGGATTCAGTTCCAAACCAACCAAAAACATGAAAAATATCAGCCCGATTTGGGATAGCACGTTGAGGAAGGGGACAGCCTCGGCGGGAAAAAGGGCTGTTGCTAAACCTGGTGCAACTAACCCAAACAGAGACGGGCCGAGCATAATTCCTGCTACGATTTCTCCAATGACTTGAGGTTGTTTGATCCAGCGGAATCCCAAACCGACAATTCGGGAAAGTGCGATGACAATTAGAACTTCAACTAGAACTAGAATAGGGATGGGCATGGCGTTTTTAGCTTTGAGATTTTTGCGGATCGAGAGAGCACGGCAGTAAAGCCGACAGAATTGCCGATCGAAAAAAATGGGTACCAGCTCGATCGAAGGTAGAAGGCACAAGAGGCGCACCAACAACGCCATTCTCTCACAAGCGAACAAAGGCTTTGGCAACCTCCCACCTCGATTTTTCGTTTTTAAGAAGCGCTTGCAAGTAACTCTAACCGCAGCCTGCGCACCCCGCACTAAATCTCACCTCCGGGTGCCCACCGCCCATCTAAACCTAGGGATATCAGATTGTCAGACAAAGTAGCGCGCGCTGTGATAAACTAGAAAAGTTGTTTAAATTCGCACATCCGGGTTTTCGGGTGTTTCGAGGGCGCAAACCTTCAGAAATACGACCGGGTGGAGGATTAACCCGAATACAGGAGTTAAAAATACAATGCCAGTAGTCAGTTTGGCTCAAATGTTAGAGTCAGGGGTTCACTTCGGACACCAAACCCGCCGGTGGAACCCGAAAATGTCTCCCTACATTTTTACAGAGCGCAACGGGGTTCACATCATCGACCTCGTGCAAACCGCTCAGCTTATGGAAGACGCCTACGAGTACATGAGAGTGGCCTCAGAAAAAGGCAAAAAGTTTTTGTTCGTGGGTACGAAGCGCCAAGCGGCCGGGATTGTAGCCCAAGAAGCTCAACGCTGCGGTGCTTATTACGTCAACCAGCGCTGGCTGGGGGGAATGCTCACCAACTGGACGACTATTAAGTCCCGCGTGGAGCGCCTCAAGGATTTGGAGCGCCGCGAGGAAATCGGCGCCCTAGATTTGTTGCCGAAAAAAGAAGCTTCGGTGCTGCGCCGAGAAATGGCCAAACTCCAGAAGTATCTGGGCGGGATTAAATCCATGCGCAAGATTCCCGACGGAGTGGTGCTGGTAGACCAACGCCGCGAGTATAATGCGGTGTTGGAATGCCAAAAGTTGGGAATTCCGATCGTCTCTCTGTTGGACACCAACTGCGACCCGGATTTGGTGGACATTGCGATTCCGGCGAACGACGATGCTATTCGATCGATCAAGCTGATTGTCGGCAAGTTGGCTGATGCCATCTACGAAGGTCGTCACGGTCAGCAGGGCGGCGACTCTGAGGAAGACTACGACTACGACGGTGGTTACGAAGGCGCTGAATATGATGTCGAAATCGAAGAATTGGATGACCCCGATTATGTAGATCCCGACGAAGCTGCTGAGGCCGAAGGCGAAGAAACCGAGAGCTAGTATTGCCCTCGGTTTCTGACACCAGCAAATTAAAAATTAAAGATTGAAAATTAAAAATAATAATTATTTTTAGTTGGATATTTTTAATTTTTAATTGTACATGGCAGGAGTCTAAGTCATTAGTAGAGTTCTGGCAAAAGCATTCATTGTGTCAGCGCTAGAATTAATTCTGGCGCTACACCTACAAAGTCGGTACTAATATCGACTGGGTATTTCTTCACTCTGGTCTAATCATTAACATTAAAATTAGTGACTAATGACTGATGACTAATGACTGATGACTAATGACTAATAACTAATTTTGATTGGGAACTTAAAGAAGATGGCGGACATATCTGCAAAACTTGTTAAAGAACTGCGCGACAAAACCGGCGCGGGCATGATGAACTGCAAAAAAGCCCTCGCTGAAAACGATGGCGATATCGAAACATCCATTGAGTGGCTGCGGAAAAAAGGTCTCGCTGGGGCAGACAAAAAAGCAGGACGGGTTGCCTCAGAAGGGCTCGTAGGTAGCTACATTCACACGGGCGGCCGCGTGGGAGTGCTGGTGGAAGTTAACTGCGAAACTGATTTTGTGGCACGCCGCGAAGAATTCCAAACTTTGGTGCGGAATATTGCGATGCAAATTGCAGCTTGCCCGAATGTGGAATACGTGAAAGTTGAAGATATCCCCGCCGAAGTTGTCGAAAGAGAAAAGGCAATTGAAATGGAGAAGGACGACTTGGGCAACAAGCCGGACAACATCAAAGAAAAGATTGTTCAAGGGCGTATTGACAAGCGCATGAAAGAGTTATCTTTGATGGATCAGCCTTTTATTAGAGATCAGAATATCTCGGTGGAAGAGTTGGTGAAACAAACGATCGCCCAAATTGGAGAAAATGTCCAAGTGCGCCGCTTCGTGCGTTTTGTGTTGGGCGAAGGCATTGAAAAGGTAGAAGCTAACTTTGCCGATGAAGTGGCAGCCCAAATGGGTGCTAAATAATCCCCAATGTAAGATTGAGAATTAAAAATTAAAAATGTGAAAACTTGATTTTTTGCATTTTTAATTTTTAATTTTTACAGGACTCTCGGACGGTGTACAAAACACCCGGTTTATAACCAGTATTAAATGGAAACTCAGACAATTTGTGGCAGAAACCTGGTTTTTTTGCCCGCCTCCTATTTTAATTTTATACAAGAGATATGGTGCGAGCAAGAGAGCGAATAGAGCAAGATTTGGCAGGACTCGAAGAGGCTTTAGCAGCCTTGACTTTGGAGTTTCGCAGTACATACGATGGTTATTTAACTGCGTTGGGACAAGCAGTGCGGCAGCAATTAATTTTGGCTTGCTATCACCTTTGCACTCAAGCAGTACCGGAGTCCTTTCTCAAGTTGTCCTTCGACGGGCGGCAAAAAATGCAGCAGTCTGTAAGGGCTTTGGCTGCGGCGTCGGAGGAAAAATTGCGCTCTCTAGTGACGACAGAATCTGAGGAAGAAGAAGAGGAAGAGGAAGAAGAGGAGGAAGAGGAAGAAGAGGAAGAGGAAGAGGAAGAGGAAGAAGAGGAAGAAGAAGAAAAAGAAGAAGAGGAAGAAGAAATAAAGGAAAAAAAAGAGGGAAAAAACGAAGTTTCCGCCATTAACTATCTATTTTCATTGGCAAATTACCAAATGCCAAGTGCCAATTCCCCCGAAAGTTTGGCGCGCTGGCAAAATAGTATAGAAAAGTCGATCGCCCGTATTATCAAGCTGCTTTCTCGCGACACCAACCGCTTGCTGCAACAGTCGGGAATCTTGCCCAGTCAGTTGCCAGAACCTATTCTAGAAGCTGCTTCTCAAGCTGAATTGTCCGGCGACAGCGTTGCTGGGCCACCTAACTTATTAAACTTAATCATTGAAACCGATGCGTCATCAGCATCCCGAAACTTGGCAGAAACATCCGGTAATAGGGCGCTGCACATTACAGCGATTAAACTGCGACTGTCGGAAATAGAGTTTGCTGATGCGGGAACCTCGGCTTGGCGCCAGCAAATTCGCAACCTCTCTGTAAAGTTGAACTCGCTAGGCCGCGATTACCAGAAAAAGCAGCGGGAACTTGCTGTGGTGGACGCTGAGTCGGCTTGGCGATCGAGTTGGTTTGAAGATTAGTCAGTTGACAGTTGACAGTTGTCAGTTGTCAGTTGACAGTTGACAGTTGTCTGGAATTCTTGAGCTATGATTAATAACTAATGACTAATGACTAATGACTAATGACTAATGATTAATAACTAATTACTAATTACTAATGACTGATGACTGATGACTAATAATCAACCAGAATGGCAGCGATTGCAAAAAGCTCTTTCAGTAGAAGCCGATCGCGGATTTAACGACATCCAAGGCAGTCAATACCGCTTCAGCGAGTTTCTGGGCCTCAGTTTGAGACAGTTGGCAGTTGCTGTGGCGGCTTCTTCGCGCGATCGAGCCAGACAACTAGCCGCTGAATTTGACATCTACCCTCAGAAAGATCTCGAACAGCGCCAACATTCGATCGCCATTACGGTCAGTTTTCTGAGGCAAATGGAGCAAGTTTGGGAACAAGAAACTCGGCACCAGCAAGAACAAGCAGCACAAGTCAGACCCGCAAACGCTCCCCAACCAACCGCCCCAGCAGTTTCCGTTCCCCGAACTGCACCCCTGAGTGCAGCACCCGCACCGCCGGGCCTGACTCTCGACCAACAGTTAACCCGCGTCACCGGCATCGGGCCCGCCAATGGCAACCGCTTGGTAAAACTGGGTTTATACACTGTATACGACTTGCTTTACTACTATCCGCGCAACCACATCGACTATGCAAAGCAAGTACAAATTCGCGAACTCGTAGCTGGGGAAACTGTGACTTTGATCGCAGAAGTAAAGCGGTGCAATTGCTTTTCTAGTCCGAAGAATAAGAAGTTAACCATATTAGAAGTAATTTTAAAAGACCGCAGCGGAGAAATAAAAATTAGTCGTTTTTTTGCAGGTCCTCGCTACAGTAATCGCGGTTGGCAAGAATTCAAAAAGCGCGAGTATTGTACTGGTGCGGTGCTGGCAGCTTCCGGGTTGGTGAAGCAGGGTAAATATGGAATTACTTTAGACAATCCTGAGTTAGAAGTATTAGACGACTCCGGCGGTGCGATCGAATCAATGAAAGTCGGCCGCCTGATACCGGTTTATCCGCTGACAGAGGGGGTGGATGCCGGTTCGGTGAGGCGATCGATTTTGGCTGCAATGCCGGCGGCGAAAATGTTGCCAGAATCGCTACCGGAAGATTTGCGCGAGCGTTACGGTTTAATGGGTTTAGCCGATGCCGTGACTAATATTCACTTTCCGCTCGATCGAGATTGTTTGGCCGCCGCCCGCCGCCGCTTAGTTTTTGACGAATTTTTCTACCTGCAATTAGGACTTTTAAAGCGCCGCCAAACCCAAAGAAAAGCTCAAGCTAGTGCTGTCATCCTTCCTAGCGGCAAATTGATCGAACATTTTTATGAAATCTTGCCTTTTGCCTTGACTAATGCTCAGGAAAGAGTAATTAACGACATCCTCAACGATTTAGCTTCGCCGCAACCTATGAACAGATTGGTGCAAGGCGATGTCGGTGCCGGTAAAACTGTAGTAGCCGTCGTGGCAATGCTAGCAGCAATTCAATCCGGCTATCAAGCCGCTTTAATGGCGCCGACAGAAGTTTTAGCAGAACAGCATTATCGCAAATTGGTAGGTTGGTTTAACTTGATGCACTTGTCTGTCGAACTGTTAACTGGTTCGACAAAAGTAGCAAAGCGCCGGGAAATTCACAGCCAGTTAGAAACCGGAGAATTGCCTGTTTTAGTGGGAACTCACGCGCTGATTCAAGATACGGTGAGTTTCAGAAAATTGGGTTTGGCAGTAATTGACGAACAGCACAGATTCGGCGTGCAGCAGCGCGCTAAATTGCAGCAAAAAGGCGAAGCTCCCCACGTTTTGACGATGACGGCAACTCCCATTCCCCGGACGCTGGCGCTGACGCTGCACGGGGATTTAGATGTGAGTCAAATTGATGAACTTCCCCCCGGCAGGCAGGCGATTCAAACCACTGTACTGTCTGCCAAAGAACGCATTCAAGCTTACGATTTGATTCGGCGGGAAGTGGCTAGCGGGCGTCAAGTTTATGTGGTGCTACCGCTGGTCGAGGAGTCGGAAAAGTTGGATGTGCGATCGGCAATTGAGGAAAAAGAGAAACTTGAAAAAAGTGTATTTCCTGAGTTTAAGGTGGGTTTGCTCCACGGCAGGATGAGCAGTGCCGACAAAGATGAGGCAATTACTAAGTTTCGGGACAAAGAAACGGATATTTTAGTATCTACTACTGTGGTTGAAGTGGGAGTAGATGTGCCGAATGCCACGGTAATGCTGATTGAAAATTCTGAGCGTTTTGGACTGTCCCAATTGCACCAGTTGCGGGGTCGAGTCGGTCGGGGCAGCAACCGTTCTTATTGTTTGTTAATGCCCGGTTCCAAAACGGCGGAAGCTATGCAGAGAATGAAGGTTTTAGAACAATCTCAAGATGGCTTTTTTATTGCGGAAATGGACATGAGATTGCGCGGGCCAGGTCAGGTTTTGGGCACTCGGCAGTCGGGTTTGCCGGATTTTGCTTTGGCGAGTTTGGTGGAGGATCAGGAGGTTTTGGAGTTGGCGAGGGCGGCGGCTCAAATGGTAATTGAGAATGATGAAACTTTGAATCAGTGGCCAGTGGTGCGGGATGAATTGGAGCGGAGATATCAGCGGATGATGAGCGGGTCGATTTTGACTTAGATATTCCTGGACGCAGCAACAGTGTTTTTAATAATATTTTGTATGGTCGGGTTAAGCGAATATCTATCACAGCCGACAGTTTATTGCTCCACTCACGCACCCTCTCCCCGTAGGCTGATTTATTTGCACCTACCTATTTAATGTCAGATTTAATGCCAGAAACCGGGTTTCTTGCCACAAAGTCACGTAAAATCTGAGGTTTTTTGTCAGGAAAACCCGCTTTATACCGTTTTGCTGAGAATGGTGCAAAATATCAAGTTTAGCGAAGCGTCAAAAACAAGAATTTGTTGGGTACGAGTGCCTCAACCCAACCTACTTTCTGAACCCAACCTAACTTTCACAGAAAATTTTTCCCTTGGTCTAGGGTATTTTTATGAATTGTAAGGATTCCCGTACTGAATTAAACCAAAAATCCTTCGCAGGAATGACGGGGAAGTGTCAAAATTAAGATAGTTCTGCCAGAAACAGGGGAAAGGAAATCTAGCCTGTACTGGCGCCTAAGGCAACATTGATTCCTCGCTGGTTACGCTTGCAGGTGGTCGCCGACGGTTCGTCGAATTTAATCTCAACAGTAATTATGAAAGATCTCACTCGTTATCGAAATATTGGCATCTTCGCCCACGTAGATGCTGGCAAGACCACCACAACAGAAAGAATCCTGAAACTGACAGGCAAAATCCACAAAATTGGTGAAGTTCACGAAGGCGCGGCGACTACTGACTTCATGGAACAGGAGCAAGAGCGCGGTATTACGATTCAATCCGCTGCTACCACCTGCTTCTGGAACGAGCATCAGCTCAACATCATCGATACCCCGGGACACGTCGATTTTACGATCGAGGTGTACCGTTCGCTGAAGGTTCTCGATGGTGGCATCGGTGTGTTCTGCGGTTCGGGTGGAGTTGAACCGCAATCTGAAACCAACTGGCGCTACGCTAACGATTCCAAAGTCGCTCGCGTCATCTACATCAACAAGCTCGATCGCACGGGCGCAGATTTTTACCGCGTTGTCCAGCAAGTCGATAAAATCCTTGGCGCTAAACCGATGGTAATGGTATTGCCGATCGGCATAGAAGAAAAGTTTTGCGGTGTAGTCGATTTGCTGACCCGCAAAGCCTGGATCTGGGATGAATCAGGCGATCCGATGAACTATGCAATTAAAGATGTCCCCGCCGATATGGTCGATGATGTCGAAACTTGGCGCGAAAAGTTGATCGAACTGGCCGTCGACCAAGACGACGCTGTGATGGAACAGTATCTCGAAGGCAACGAGCCGAGCATCGACGACCTCAAGCGCTGCATTCGCAAAGGTACTCGCGATCGGGCATTTTTCCCCACCTACTGCGGCTCATCGTTTAAAAACAAAGGCGTGCAGTTGGTTCTCGATGCCGTAGTTGACTACCTGCCGAACCCGATGGAAGTCACACCGCAGCCAGAAGTCGATCTCGATGGCGAGGAAACCGGCGAGTTTGCGATCGTCGATCCCAACAGGCCATTGCGGGCACTCGCGTTTAAGATCATGGACGATCGCTACGGTGCTTTAACCTTCACGCGCCTGTACTCCGGTAAGTTGTCCAAGGGCGACACCGTACTCAACACCGCCACAGGCAAAACCGAGCGCGTCAGCCGTTTGGTGGAGATGCACGCCAACTCTCGCGAAGAAATCGAATCGGCCCAAGCAGGGGACATTGTGGCGATCGTCGGTATGAAAAACGTCCGCACCGGACACACCATCTGCGACCCCAAAAATCCTGCCACCCTAGAGCCGATGGTGTTCCCCGATCCCGTTATTTCGATTTCGGTCAAACCGAAACAAAAAGGCGGCGAAGAAAAAATGGGAGCAGCCCTCACCAAGATGGTGCAAGAAGACCCATCGTTCCACATGGTGACGGATCAAGAAAGCGGCGAAACGATTCTCAAGGGGATGGGCGAGTTACACCTCGACATCAAAGTAGACATTCTCAAGCGCACCCACGGCATCGAAGTAGAAGTCGGCGAACCGCAGGTAGCCTACCGCGAGTCGATTACCAAGCGCCTCGAAGACGAATACACCCACAAAAAGCAATCAGGTGGTTCCGGTCAATTTGCCAAGATTGGCTATGTGATCGAGCCTGGTGAGGTGGGAAGCGGCTTCCAGTTTGAGTCAAAAGTGACTGGTGGTAGCGTACCGAGAGAATATTGGCCAGCGGTCGAAAAAGGCTTTGAAAGCTGCATCGACAAAGGCGTCTTGGCTGGGTTCCCCTGCCTAGACTTGAAATTCACGCTTCTAGAAGGCGGTTTCCACCCCGTTGACTCGTCAGCAATGGCCTTTGAAATTGCTGCCAAAGCGGCCTATCGCCAGTCTCTGCCTAAAGCTGGGCCTCAGTTGCTCGAACCGATTATGAATGTCGATGTATTCACTCCAGATGATTACATGGGCGACGTGATCGGCGACCTCAACCGCCGCCGGGGGATGATGAAATCTCAGGAGACAAGCCAGACAGGAGCGCGGATCAAGGCAGATGTGCCGTTGAGCGAAATGTTTGGTTACATTAGCGACTTGCGTACTATGACCTCTGGGCGCGGACAGTTCTCAATGTCCTTCTCGCACTATGCTCCTTGTCCGAATAACATCGCTGAAGAAGTGATTAAAGCGGCAAAAGAGCGTCAAGCTGCGAAGTAGTGTATTGAGTGCGACGAATCGATTCGTCGCACTCGATCGCCAAGGTTAAAAACTAGATTTTTCTAGTTTTTAACCTTGGTCAATGGGAGTAAGCTCCAGCGGATATAAATTGTATTTTTCGGGCGGGCGAGACGCCCAACCCCAACTCCCCACAAGAGTTCGATCGCACTTCACAGTAAAACTTAGATGCGCCTGGGCTTATACCAATTTTATTTTCACACTCCTAAAAAATACTTTTTAGTCTCCGCAAGAGATGCTCTCTTCAAAAGTCTCTCTAAAAGGGCGATCGCGCATCAATCAATATAATCTTTGCTAAGATACAATCAATAATTTAAAACCCAGGCAGGTAGCCATGACAGCCATCCTGATCCCGAGTCAAAGTACCGGAATTCTGCTGAAAAATATTAGCTGGAAAACATACGAATCCTTGCTGAATGAGTTAGCCCAACAGAGAGGAATTCGCCTGACTTACGATCGCGGAAATTTAGAAATTATGACTCCATCAGCACCCCACGAAGGTAGTAAGAAAATTTTGGGTCGTTTTGTGGAAAGTGTGAGTGAAGAATTAAATGTTGAAATTCGGAGTTTGGGTTCACTAACTTGCAGGCGCGAGGATTTAGCTCGCGGTTTGGAACCGGATCAGTGCTACTACATCCAAAATGAGGATGTGGTTTGGGACAAACAACAAATCGATCTCAATCAAGATCCGCCGCCAGATTTAGTGGTGGAAATTGACGTGACTAGCAGTTCGATCGATCGACTTTCTTTATATGCAAGTTTAGGCGTACCGGAAGTTTGGCGCTACGACGGAAATCGTTTAATAATTTATCAGTTAGAATCACAGGAATATGCCGAAAGAGATGTTTCTCCGACTTTCCCTTTTTTGTCGCAAGTTGAGATGCTGCGCTTTTTGGAATTGAGGAGGACTACAAAAGAAAATGCTTTAATTCGCTTGTTCCGGGAGTGGGTGAGGAGTCAAATTCAGTCAGGAGAGTGAATGAGGGCGATTCCCTAGGGGATGGCTGGGTTTGACGCTCTTTTTAGCAACCGCCGATGAACGCTGACTGACGCGGATGGATGACTCGGGCGAGATACTCAAATTCACCTCAATTTCGCCCTTGCATATCTTAAAGCGTATCGCTAATGTTCTCCTCCATCTCAATTTTGATAGAGATGTAACGTGCTCAACAAGAGACGCAACGAGCCGATCGCCTGACCGCCAAACTGCGAGAATTAAATATTGACCCTGATACGATTTAGCAATTTTATTTCATCAGATAGCGAGGTTGAGATGACCGAAATAAATCCCGATCGCACTGCTGGTACAATTGCGATCGACGTTTGTGCTCAATCAAACGGGCAGTATCTTTGTCAGATTTTGTCATCTCTGAGCGATCGCCCCGACGATCGCATGAATTTTTACGGACAAACGAAAGAACACGCGATCGCGATCGGCTTAGGACATTTAGCCTCTCGCTACCGCCAGAAAGCCGAAGAATCTCAAAATATAGATTGGGACGCGGTGAAAATTTCGGATTCTGGAGAGCCAATTGAAAAGCGTTATCACGTAATTTTGCACTACGAACGAATTGCTAAGGATGAATCTAAGTTTGAGGCAATGCACAATATAATGATGGGAAATACATTAGTTGAAAATGCCAAAATTTCAATAATTGAGATTTCTCCAGATATCGAAATCTAGCCGTTAGAGCGATCGGAATATTGATCGATCGGGACTTACGCGCAGACACTATCCTCGGTGTGCGCAGTGTGCACCTTACCTTTATGCATCAACGATCAAAACGTGAGTTCGACGCGATCGACTAATTTCAAATACCCAGTAATCCAGCAGGTTTCCGAGGAAAAAATTGAGCTACTTCCCCGCCTACTACATTTATTGTTTGTGGTATTTTTCTGTCCCGAACAGAGCGCCGATCGTATAGGTGTCACTGACTTGACAACTGCTATATAATTAAATGAACTACCAGCAGAAGGCAAAATATTGAATCGCTGTTCTGACTTCTGCTAAAGATTGCTCCCGCCGATTGGAGTTGAGCGCATTGGCATTGATGAATTGAATATCCGTAATGCCAATAAAGTTAAATACAGTTCGCAAAAAAGGTTCCTGAAAATCAAATGGGGCAAATGCAGAACCCGGACTAAAATCACTGCCGCGAGCAGTAAAAATCAGCATTTTTTTGTCAGTTACTAATCCTTTAAAACCACCAGCATCAACAGCAAAGGTGCGTTTGGGTCGAACAATATGGTCGATGTAGGATTTAAGCACTGCCGGAATACTGAAGTTATACATCGGGACAGATAGAACGTAGCGATCGGCAGTCAAAAACTCATCAATCAATTCATCTGAAAGCTGGAGCGCATCTGCCAAATCGGGAGTGTATTGGTCGTGTGGGGTAAACTTTGCCTTCACCCATGTCGAATCAATGTAAGGCACAGGATTTAACCCTAAATCTCTGTGGATTATTTTAGTTTCAGGATGACGAGCGCTCCACTTTTCCATAAATTCTTGCGCAAGCATCCGCGAATGAGATTGTTCGTACCGAGGACTGGTGTCGATCTGTAAAATGCGAACCATAAAATCACTTTCTCCATGAGATTGTTTTGAATTTGATTGCCTAGTAGCGTCGCATTTCCGCAGCAGTTACTCCAGAGGCTCGATCGCTGGCATACTGGGCGTAATCCTGAATGTAAACTTCGGGAGGCTGAGCAGTTGCTCGAACAGAAGGATGCTGCTGCATCACACCCAACCATTCCCTCAATCGAGTACATTCTGCTGGCAGTTTGACACCTCGATAATGTTCTAAAGCTATCCATCGATCGAACCAGGGATAGAAGGACAGATCGACTAAACTCAGTGAATCACCTAACCAGTAGGAACCTGCTTTTGATAACTGACGAAATCCCTCTTTTTCGATAAACAACAAGTGTTGATGGAGTTCATTTGTCCAGTTTTGTTGTTGTTGAACATCCTGGCTCAACAGCAATTTGTAAAATGCAGGGGTAAATTTGGTATTGGCAAAGTCAATCCAAATGCGGGCGATCGCTCTCAATCCCGGATTATTGGGCATTAAGGGTGGCTCTGGAAATACTTCCTCCAGATATTCGTTGATAATGCTCGATTCCCAGATCCGATTTTCTTCGTGTTGAATTACGGGTACTTTGCCATAGGGAGAAACTTCAGCAAACCAATCTGGCTTATTTTGCAGATCTATCTCAATCTGTTCAAAGTCTACCCCTTTTTCTAGTAGAACCATGCGAGTTCGCTGAGCGTAGGGACAAACTTTGGCGCTATAAATTTTTACTTGAGACATGAGTCATTCTTCCCTTACTAAACGTTTAATTTCTATCGATCGCTCAATCGTTTTTTTGTTCTAGCTAGTAGCATTCGCAACAGCTACTGTGAATCTAGGGAGTTTGGGGTTGCGGTTTGAAACTGCATCCAGGTAATCGCCACAACGATCGTAAATCCACCAACTATCTGCATTCCTGTCAGGGTTTGATCGAACCAAAACCATGCCAGCACTCCTGCAACGACGGGTTCTAGCGTAGCAGCGATCGCCGCTCTTTCTGCCTGAATCCGTTGAATGCACCAGAAAAACAATAGATAAGGAAGTAAATTCCCTGCAATTCCGACATAGATAACTTTCAGAATGTTCTCCCGTGCAAGCAGCGTCCAAGGTATTCCTTGCGTCAACTGATAGGCAATCCAAAATAGGCTGGCGACGGCAAAAACTTTCAACATTACACCAATGGTTTCTTGAGTTGCGCTCACCCGATCGCTCAGTACAATATAGGCAGCAAAAAACACCGCCGTCGTTAAACCGACGAGAATTCCCAACCACTCAACCCGTGCCTCGTGACTGACGAGTAAATTAGAAACCAGCAGCACTCCGACGATGGAAAGAATTAGCGCCACCAGTACAGGGCGAGCAGGCAGGCATCGGGAAGTCACAGCAGTCCAGAGGACAACCAAAATAGGAGCCGTAAATAACAGAACGATCGCCACGGCTACAGGCAAGCGCTGAATTGCCAGGTAATCGGCACCGACTAAGCCAACGAGAATGAGTCCCAGCGTAAATTGTGGACGATCGATCGGCTTGGCGTGGGAGCGTCCCACCAAACTATCCAGAATCGCAAGTCCAAAGGTGGCGATCGTTGCGCTTGCTCCAGCTAGCTCAAACGGCTGCACTCCTGATAAAAACAGGCGATTGGCGACATTAGCAGCGATCGCCCAGGCAACAACTGTCAGGAGCATTGCCAGCAGTCCCAATAGATTGGGTGAGTCGCGATCGCCTTCGAGCAGAGATTTCCAGGCGGTGTGAGGCGTTTTAGCAGCCATCGTTTCACCTTCGCAAGTAGTTTAGTATTTGATAGTTGAAATTTCAACTAAAATTACGATAGCACGCGATAGTTGAAATTTCAACTACTTTTTTGAGATAATCCTGAGATGACTGCTAAACCTATACTGGACAATCTACAGAACTCTGTCTGGCGGCTTTTTATCACCGCCAACGTCAAGCTGCTCGATCGCATGGGCGAAAAGTTTTCTCAGGCCGGGCTGCCCTCGATGGATTGGTACGATGTACTGTTGACGCTCAAAGAAGCGCCAGAGTATCGTCTGCGCTTGAGCGATTTAGCCGAGAAGGCGCTGTTGAGCCGGAGCAATCTGACCCATCTGGTCGATCGCCTGGAAAAAGCCGGACTGCTATATCGAAAACGCTGTCCGAGCGATCGGCGTGGCACCTATGCTGTGCTGACTGAGGCAGGATTGGCGATGCAACAGCAAATGTGGACGGTTTACGCTGAAGGAATTGCAGAATACTTTGCCTGTCACCTGGATGATGAAGAACTTCAGGTGATGCAGCGAGTGCTGAAGCGAATGCTTGCGGCAGTTAGTCAGTAAGGGCGTCCGAGCAGATAGTCCTCACTTGGCGAACCAGAATGATGCCAGTCTCGGTGGCAGAACTCTTGTTCGCCAAAAGTCTCTTTAATATCAAATCCGCTCTTCATCGGAAACGATATAAATCGCCGAGTCACAACCGCCAAGTTTCTCTTCTATTCTTCCCCGCCCAAATCAGCTCTAACTTTCTCAACAACTCGATTCAACTCCACCGAATGAGAGGCCTTAAATAAAATGCGATCGCCCGGTGTGACACACTCCATTAAATGCCTTGCTAAATCTTCGCGGGAATTCTCCCTCGCAATATCTTCAACCTCCACAAAAGGCAAACCCGCCGCACCCGCAGCCATCGCCGTCGCTTCCTCAAAATCAGCAAAAACAAACAAAGCATCCAGATTCAACTCTCGCGCCGCCATTCCCACTTGTCGGTGAAATTCGATCGCCCTGTCGCCCAATTCCTTCATCGTTCCCAACACCGCAATCCGGCGCTTTCCTGGAGTATCTGCTAACAGTCTCAGGGCCGCCAACATCGACTCCAAACCAGCATTGTAAGTCTCATCCAGAATCACAATATCCTGCGGCAAATCGTAGCGGCGCGCCCGTCCATCCGGTAACTGCACAGACAAACCTTGCTTTAAAACTTCCCAATCAATACCTAAAACTTTTCCTACCGCCAAAGCCGCCAAATAATTTACAGCATTGTGCCGTCCTTGCAGCGGCAGTGGCAATTCCACACCTTCTACAGACATTGTATCATTATTGAGCAATTCTCCGCACAAATCGCCGCCTTCTAAACCGTAAGTTAAAGTTTTTCCCTGCCAAACTTGGGCCGCAGTTGCTATTAATCTGTCACAATCGTGATTGAGAATAGCAATGCTATCAGCAGGCATTTCGGCTAACAGTTCGCACTTAGCTTGGGCGATCGCCTCTTCCGAACCCAATCGCCCGATATGCGCCGTTCCTACGTTAGTAATTACCGCCACTGTAGGACGCGCAATTTGCGACAGCAGCGCTATTTCGCCACTCCCGCGCATTCCCATTTCGATTACAGCATAATTGTGGGAAGGTGAAAGCTCCAACAGAGTTTTTGGTACGCCAATTTCATTGTTGTAGTTATATTGAGTTTTAAGAACATTTCCACTCGTTGACAAAACCGCCGCAATTAATTCTTTAACAGTAGTTTTACCGACCGAACCAGTAACAGCAACTACAGGTATACTGAACTGGTTTCGCCACCAGCGGGCGATCGACTGATAAGCTTTTAAAGTATCGTCCACGCGCAACAGCGGAAAATTAGGCAATTCCTCTTGCCAATGTCGATCGACTATCGCCGCAATCGCCCCCAAATCACGGGCTTTTGCCACAAATTGATGACCATCAAAATTGTCTCCCCGCAGCGCCAAAAATACTTCGCCTCCCTCAAGAGTGCGCGTATCTGTGGCAATACCTGTCCCTAAAGCTGTCAAAACATCGTCAGGCACAGCAGGCAAAGGTACATTTAAAATTTCAAAAAGTCTGGCGATACTTACGCGACAAACCATAACCAGCACTCACCTTTCAAATAATTATTTTCACAGCTAATCCTACCTTGCTTGACCTGACATTTAACTGACAGGGGGCTGCTGGCCAGGATAGACCTTGACAATCCTAATACTAAATCGTCAGCAAACCAAGAAATTCTTCCGTACCTACTCACAGTCTTTACCAATACTTTACAAAGGCTCTATTGATTTAAGGCCTTGCTAATTACCAACAATTCATGCCATGCTGATGTTGGTAATTAGTTTTAACTAAGCAAAAAATATCGATCGGCTTAAGCTGCTGACAGCTTCTACCCTAAGCCTCATCCGGCGAGCAGCTCGGTTGACTCAATTGTTGCGCTTCATCTGCCAATTCATCAAGCTAATAGCGCTGAAAGCTCTTGCCCCAGACTGGGAGGTTAATCCACAGTGAACGACTACAATAGACAGAAAATTTACGAAGAAGAACAGCTACTTTACAAGCACTGGCTGGAGTTGGTACAACGAGAGCAGCCGGCCGAACTCATCAGCCGCTTTCGCACTTTGTTTATTCATGGTACCGGATATCCCGATCGCTCCGTCGCCGAGGCACTCGAAAAAATAGCAGCCTCAGAACACGCCGAACAAGAATTCAAGTACATCCTCAACCGCTGCTGCCACATCCTGATCAACCGCTGGCAAACTTACTCCAGCAAGCAAGCAGCCATCCCTGAATTGATCGCTCTGTTTGAAGAAGCACCCAAAATACTATTTGGCTACAATCAATCGCGGGCGCGAGGCTCGATCCCCAAATTAGTAAATCAATTTACCGAAAGCGAACAGTACCTCACACTCCAACGCTTAGCCAAAGTCATAACTCACAGCAATGAAGATAGCAGCAACAGCAAAATCCCTGCTACCCTTGCCCTCGGAACCTTAATTCCCCGCTATCCTTACCTGTATAAACACTGCCTGCTCAGCGACGACAGCACCTACGAACAGCAGAAAATCATTAAAAAAATCCAAGCTCAAAAGCAGCAGCAATTTGAGGTCAACCTCTCCCAATACGTCGCTCACCAAGTGAGAAAAGCCCAAACAGCACGGCGGGAAACCTCAATTTCTTTCGGGAGAGTTATACAGCCTATAAAAAACCCAACGCTGTTGAGCGATCCAGAACTGTTCTTTGCCCTCAAGCAATTTGTCGGAAAAGTAGAAGGAGCCGATACCTACAGAGAGCTAGCGGGTCGCTTCACGGCGAACGCCAGCACAACTGCGTCTTACGGCTCATTTAAAGACGACTTGTACGAATACCTGATTTCTTCTGTCACCGACGATCGCTACGGCAAACGTCAATTTAACGAAAAATTGTATAAGCAACTACAAAATACTTTTCCTCACAGCGACGATCAGAAGTTCAACGAATTTTTAATGATCAGAACTTGCAGCCAGTTATTGAACTTTTTAGTAGTAGAGAGTCCTGTGCGGCCCAACCACTTTGTCTTCATCGACCTGATCTCTAATCTCGGGCCGACCCAAACCACAGGTTTGCTGCTGAAAATCGTACTAATTTGCGGCAAAGTCAAGCCCTACCTAGAAAAGCGGCTGGCAATTTTGTTCGGTCACTATGAATTCAGTACCCGAGAAGGCGTGGTGTGGTTAGTCAAAGCCCTGGAAAACGTGAATCTAGCTTTGAGTACAAACTTTGGCAAGGTGGATGTATCTTTCCTGCGGTGAGAGCACGCGCCACAACTTTCTGTGCTTCCACCTTGACAAAACATCACACCGAGAAACCAGGTTTCTCAATACCCTAAAAGTTTTACGTTTAATTAGAACGACTTAATTAACTGCTGAAACCTACTCAAAAGACGCTATTCTATGTTAAAGTACCAAGTGTGAATCAGATTCAGTTGCAGGCTTTGTTCATTGCTACAGAATTGTCTAAAAACTTGCCCTTCTGTATCGGCAGGGGACTCTCCGAAACTGAAATCTTCGCACTGTCTAAATTTTGGAGTTATTCCTCATGTCGATATACGTCGGTAACTTATCCTACCAAGTTACCCAAGAAGACATCACCACCGTCTTCGCCGAATACGGAACCGTTAAGCGAGTACATCTACCTACCGACAGAGAAACCAGTCGCCCCCGCGGCTTCGGTTTTGTAGAAATGTCAACAGATGCAGAAGAAGATGCAGCCATTAGTGCTCTCGACGGAGCAGAGTGGATGGGTCGCGACCTCAAAGTTAACAAAGCTAAGCCCCGCGAAGATGAAGGCCGGGGTGGCGGCAACCGGGGCGGCGGCGGCCCTGGAAAATTTGCTCGCGGAGGCGGCGGCGGCGGAGGACGTTATTAATTTCCTCTGATAAAGATTTGAGATTGGAGAGTTGAAATTGGTGATCGAGCTCACCTAGCTCCGAACCACTTCCGGCCGTTCCGAAAAACCTATGCTCTTCAAGTTTCCATATCTACCGCTTTAAATATACCAAAAAGCCAAGGGCCTAACCCTTGGCTTTTTGGTATGAGGGTTGACGGTATGAGCCTGAAACGCTCTGGGCGAATCGGTTGCAGTGCCGTCAGGTTTTAATCGTCAGGTTCGATGCTGCTGCTCAATCCGTGATTGTTGAGCGTTTCAGCGTAAAACTCAGCGTGTTCGAGAGCGCAAACAATCACCAGTCCCATCCCGTTAGTGTGGGCTTCCATCATCACATTCACAGCCTGTGGCTGAGTCAGACTCGGTACCGTCGCCATCAAAGTCTGCACCACGTACTCCATAGGATTGAAATCATCATTGTGCAGCAGAACGCGGTAGCGCGGTGCCAGCTTGCGGACTGTGGAACTTTTTTGAATAATTTCGACAGACACTAATCTATACCTCCTGACTTGTAAAATGTTAAAATTTGTCAACAATCTTGAACCGGATTCCTCCGCTGTGCAAGAGTATGTCACTTTCAGTTATTTTATTGAAATCTGAATAATCAGACAAGGCAGCCCCTTGGTCGATCGCGAGCCGTGAACCCCACACCAAAGCCAGAGGGGGTGTCCTGGGCCCTCCGCAACCACCTTCCTAGCGCCATAATATTAGAAAGGCGAGATCGGTTAAAAATAACAAACTACTACCTGTTGAGTCTCCAGAACTGAGGGAACCTTATATGAAACGCAAACCTAAATCTTACAACGACGACAGATTCAGCGACGACGCATCCCGGGGAGATGAAGACTCCGGCTCATTTGGCGGACAGTCGCGGCGTCAACCTCAGTCCGGCAAACCCTCTTTCCTCAATTCCGCCACTCTTGGGATTTTAACAGCCGTCTTTATTCTGGGAATTGGGATTGGCATTGCTTTTAGCTCCACAGCTACCATTAGCCCAGAGAACGTAGCATCCCGCGAATTTATCGATCGCAGCGCCCCGAACCCAGAACTTTGCGTACAGTTTGGAGCAAGCGCGATGGTGACAGATATGCGCCTCTACGTCACCCTTAACCCTTTCAACGTCTACATTTCGCAGCCGAGTATGCGCCCCGGATGCGTCCTGCGAACCAATAACTGGGCAATTCTGGAACAAAGAAAACTCATCAGCCAAAACCAAGTGCGAGAGTGCAAAAATCGCATGAACACCTTTGGCTTCACCGGCCCCCTGGAAGCCCAACCCGAAATTAACTGTATCTACCAAAACGACGGCGCTAAAAACCTGTTCCTCAACCAACCGGGTTCGATAGCTCCAACCACTGAAGGTCAAAATTTCTAAATCGCCGATATAGCGGTTTTCAGTTGAGTCAATTACAGATGCTCGGGTAGGGACTTAGGCTTGGCCTAAGTCCCTACTTTATTTCATACAAGGGAAAACTGCTCTCAGTAGATTTTGAAGCCCGAGGTTTGAGGGAAGACTTCCTTGTTCCCTCAAACCTCGGACTTGTTCCTTCAAAAACCGAACTGCGGGAAATCTTCAGTTAACTGAACTTGCAAAATTTGGCCGGGTTGAATCGTAGCAGGTTGAGGAGCAGCGACGTAAGTTGTAGCAACACCACCGGCTGCTCCCGCCAACAAACCGATACCGGAAAAGCCGCTCAGCAAGAACAAAGCTAAACCACCAATACCAGTATTTCGCAACAAACTGCGATCGGAAGGCTGTTGTCGGCGGCCTCCCACAGGTTCCGAGCGAGCGAAGAGAGGGATATTGCGGCCGTTGAGACTAATAGCTTCGACAACAAATCGACTCCCAAGGTTGGTCGTTTCAAATCGACCGATGACAGGCGTATTAGCAGGTACGATCGTATTGCCGCGACTGTCGAGAATTCCCCCTTGCAGCAGCAGTACTTCCTCTCGGCTGGGTTTCGCACGGGCAAGGCGCAAAGCCTCAGCACCGGGGTATAGCAAACTGAGTTCCGTCCCCGCCGGCAACAAGACATTCGCCCCAGCCGCAGCCTGCAAAACAGCATTCGATCGTCCGCGAGGAAGTGCTTCACCAAAGGTAAGCGTCCGCTGTTGGGGTGCATCAGCAGCCGTTATTTGAGGAACTAGGCGGGGTACAGCAGTACCTTGTACCCCTGAGGCTCCGTCAATGCGAACACTGACTAAAGGAACTCTTAGCGGTCGGATTTGGTCGTTGGGAGTTGGTGGCTGCGAAGAATTTGTAGCGAGATTCAGGGAAGTAGGAGGGTCAGGTCGATCGACCTTTGGAGCACCATTTGAGTTGGAATCTGTCGGCGGCTGGTTTTGCGGTACTTGTATTGCAGGCTGGGGTTGAGTTTCGGAAGTTTCCACAATAGGAGTCGGTTCGATCGAAGGACGCAACACCCAGCGATTTTCTACCCCGCTTCTTTGGAATTGAACTTTCCCTGCGCTGAAACCGACTCCGGGAGCCAAATTGACCAGAATTCTCGCCGTTCCCGGTTGAAGTTGACTCACCGCCACAGAACGTACAGTGCCTTGCGGGTATAGCTGAGTTGCATCTACTCCGATCTCAGTATTGGGCAAATCCACAGCAATTTGATTCGGGTTGAGTAGAGAATATGTGGGGGTTGTTCCCTCTGGGAGAGTAATTTCTAGCTGATTTGTCGCCGGATCGAATTGCCAACTTGTGACTGTAGAAGCATTTGCTGGTTGCTGTGCTGCCGGCACTGCTGCAACTGCGGCGGCGACTGCTAGACTCAGACTCAGTGACTCGATCGCAAATAATCCGCGTCCTAGAGAATTAACAGCCAATTTTTGTAAGTTTTCCCCAAATCTGGTGAGTAATTTTTTGTATGGCATAGCGGCTGGGTGAAATTTTGGATCTGAAATAGATTATGGATGGGAAAATTTTGCCTTCGGATGACGCTGAAAGTTTAGCATTATGGCGATATGAAAAATTTAGCTAAATGGAAATTATTGCGATCGCGCTTCGTTCTTAACAACAAGTGGTGTCAGGTTAGACAAGATGAAATAGAATTGCCAAGCGGACAAATTATAGACGACTTTTTTGTTCATGTCCGACCCAATATCGCCCTAGTATTTGCCACGACAGAGCAGCAAGAACTTGTATTTGTGCGCCAATACAGGCACGGAGCAGGCGAGATTTTGCTGGAACTCCCGGCTGGAACTTTCAATCCTGCTGAAGAGAGCGGGAAATCTGCTGCCGCCCGAGAACTTGCCGAAGAAACGGGATATGTTGCTGAAGAAATTTTGGAACTAGCAACCTTATATGATAACCCCGTAAAAGATACCAATTGTATTTACCTATACTTTGCTAAAAATGTCAAGCTTGCCAGCCAAATACAATTGGATATTACAGAAGATATTGAAGTAGTTTTAGTCCCACTTGCCGAAGTTTTTTGTAAAATAGCAAACCGAGAAATTTGCGTAGCCGGGAGCATCGCAGCTATTTTTTTAGGATTAGATTTTTTGCACAAACAGCCGTAAAGTGTGGTGTGCATGGAGCCATACACGAGCTGGTTAAATTTATATTATTTCCCCGGAAAAGAACACATTATCAGGTTAGTAGTGAGGAATTCAGAGGGAGTTTTCGGAGGACTGAAGTCCTTACTCCCAACCTGATAATGGTTATTTTACGGAACCTAATATGACTCCGCTCTTACCGAGTCCCAGCCACAAAATCGAGAGAAGTGAGAGAATTATTAGCCCCAAAAACCTGAGCCAAAACCTCCCCACTGCCAGCAAATTTAACTAAAAAGCCATTCGCAGTCGAGTTAATTTGCAACGACTCAAAACTCAAACCCTCGGTGAGGACAAACTTATCAGTTCCTACATCAAAATTGAGCACAGTATCGATACCGTTATTAGCACTCAACACAAAACGATCGCTGCCAATACCTCCTATCAAAGTATCATCTCCCCCATCGCCAAACAGCCAGTCATCCCCTGCACCCCCATTGAGAATGTCGCGATCTTTCCCTCCGTTGAGGGTGTCATTACCCTCATCACCGTTGAGAGTATCTTGACCTTCATTGGCGTATAACAGGTCATCGCCACTGCCCCCGTTAATACAGTCTTGCTGGCCGTCTTCACCCACAGCGCCTCGCAGATTTTCCCCGCGATCGCCATTAATGGTATCGTTACCCTGATCGCCGCACAAAATATCGCTGCCGGAGTCGCCGTACATCAAGTCATTGCCAGCATCTCCGTGCACCAAGTCGTCATCCTTGCCTCCGCGAACAATATCGTTACCCTCACCCCCACTCAAAGAGTCGGAACTCTCACCTCCGCCCTGAAAGTCATTCCCATCCCCTCCAAACAGCAAGTCGCGGCCATCAACATCGGACACTAACTGGTTTTGCAAACCGCCGTAAAGCCAATCGTCTCCCTCATCCCCGACAATGGTGTCGGAACCGAGTTCGCCCCAAATCCGGTCGCTGTCTTTGCCACCGTAAACTAAGTCGTTGCCTTTGCCGGCAAAAATGCTGTCGTTACCGCTACTTCCGCCGATGATATCGCCCGTGTCGTTGCCGAAAATTAAGTCGCCTTCATCAGTGGCAATTGTGCTGCCTTGTTGAGTGCCGTAGTCGCCGATTATGGTGTCGGAACCTTGATTGCCGTAGAGAGTATCCGAGTCAGTTTCGCCAAAAATGCGATCGCCGGCTTTGCCTCCAAACAGCAAATCCCGGCCGTTGCCGCCAATCAAGGTGTCGTCTTGTTCTTGGCCGTTGAGTAAGTCGTTGCCATCGCCTCCAAACAGCAAATCGAAGCCGTCGGGGTCGTTGCCCTGGGAGTTGAGGACGCCGCCGAATACAGAGTCGTCTCCGTTGTCGCCGGAAAGGGTGTCCGCGCCTTTGTCGCCCCAAATCAGGTCGCTGTCGGTGCCACCGTAGGCGATGTCCCCAGCTTTGCCGGAGTAAACGGTGTCGGAACCTTGGTTGCTAGCAATGGCATCGCCTGAAGAACCGCCGAAAATCAGGTCGCCGTCGCTGTCGGTCAAGTCGATGTTGTTGCCGTTGTCGCCGACGATGGTGTCGGCACCGCGATCGCCGTACAATGTGTCGGAATTACGATCGCCAAAAATGCGATCGTCTTGTTTGCCGCCAAATACGGCATCGGTTTGTTTGCCGCCGTAAACGATGTCGCTGTCGAGGCCTGCAGCTATGAAATCTCGCTGTTGTTCGCCGTAAACGATATCGCTGCCTGCTTCACCTAACACTGTGTCGTCGCCGCGGAGGGAGAGAAACAGTTGGTTAGTTTCGTTTCCTGTTAAGGAATCGTTTCCCGCAGTCCCGAGAATTGTGTTTTGGATGTCGATGAGTTGTGCGGCGCTGGAGTCGAAGTTGAGTGTTTGTGAAGGCTGGGGTGGGATAAATGTGAAGTTGGGCGGCAGGGGCAGTGGTTGGCAACCGCAACCGGTATCTGGTTCGGGCACTGGACCGAATATCGGGCTCGGTTCTGGCGCTGGTGTTGGTGTTGGTGTTGGTGGTGTTGGTGGTGTTGGTGTTGGTGTTGGTGTTGGTTCCGGCGCGG